>DASWWB010001026.1:0-5476 GCA_036406115.1 Herpetosiphonaceae bacterium | reverse complement strand
AGGCTTTTACCTTTAAAAAACTGTTGGTGACGGTTTTGCAAGTCGCGTGCCGAGATATCGTTAATGACAGTATACCCCCAGACGTGCTCCATGGCGCGCTCGCGGGGGATGTTTTTGCCGCCCGGCCCGATAATCACCCCCAGCTCGACCTCCCAATCCAGCTGCTCCGAGACGGCGGGATCGACGACGATCTCGCCGGAGGGGCGGTTGACGGCGGTCGGCGCCTTGGTGAAGAAGACCGGGTGCTCGGGCAGCTTGGGCTCCAGGCCCTTGGCGATCAACGACTCGCGGGCGTGCGCGGCGTAGTTCATGCCGACGCAGAAAATATTCTTGGCCGGGCGCGGGATGGGCGCCAGCAGGCGGTCGAAATCGAAGGGCACGCCGGGGCGGGTGGCCAGCTCGGGCAGGGCGGCCTCGATCCGGGCCAGGGCCTCGGGGCCGGCGGCGATCAGCTCGAGCATGGAGGGATAATCGTCGAGCAGCACGACGCGCTCATCAAGCTTGAGGCCGGCGCGCGGCCCGGCGGCGGTCTGGATGGTCACGAAACGCATGGATCAGGTTCCTTTTCCGGGCCGGCGCTCAGGCCGCCAGCTTCAACACAAGCAGGGTCAGATCATCGATCGGCGGCGTGACGCCCTGGAAGGCCCGCACATCGCCGAGGATGGCGTCGGCCAGGCCGGCGGCCGAGAGATCGCTATAGGCCTTGACCGCCGAGACCAGCCGGTCGCGGCCGTAGGAGGCGCCGGCGCTGTTGCGGGCGTCGCAGAGCCCGTCAGTATAAAGGATGAGCGCGTCGCCGGGGCTGAGGATGGCGCTCATCTCCTCCAGGAACGGCTCGTCGGAGACGCCGGCCGGCATGCCGCCGCCCTCCAGCAGCGAGACGTAGTTGTCGACGGTGCTGTAGTAGATCGGCCAATCGTGGCCGGCCCGCACATAGCGCAGGACATGATGCTCCAGGTCCAGCTGGGCGTAGAGCAGGGTCACCACGGCGGCGTCGATATTGGTGGTGCGCAGCAGCCGGTTGAAGCGCTGGACGACCTCCAGCGGCGACAGCCGGTCCTCGGTCATCAGCAGGCCCTTGGCGAGCGCCATCAGCAGCGCGGCGCCGGTGCCCTTGTCGCAGACATCAGCCATGACAATCTCGACGGTTTTCTCATCGAGCATGCGCAGCTGGTAGAAATCGCCGCTCATCTCGTAGGCCGGGAAGGTGGCGGCGGCGATCGCGATCTTGGGCAGGGCGGGGAAGGTGGTGGGGATGAGCCGGCGCTGCAGCTCGCGGGCCAGCTCCAGCTCGCGGGCGGCCCTGGCCCGGCGCAGGGCCTCGGACTGGGCCTGCTCCAGGGCGCGGTAGGCCTCGGTCAGCAGGACGTTTTTGTGGCGCAGCTCGTCGAGGCGGCGTTCGTCGGAGCGGCGCAGGTGGGAGGCGACCCGCCGCAGCACATGGACCGCCAGATCGGGCTGGGAGCGCAGCATCGCCTCGAAGGCGGCGGTGGGGATCTCCAGCACCTCGGTCGGGATGACGGCGACGGCGCCGGCGGCGCGGGTCCCGTCCGGCTCCAGCAGGCTCAGCTCGCCGAAGAACGAGCCGGGGCCGAGCAGGCCGAGCGTCGTCTCCTCGGCGGAGCCGGCCTCCAGCACCAGCCGGATGGAGCCGCTGAGCACCGTGTAGCAGGCGTCGCCGCGATCGTGCTGCTGGAACAGCCAGGTGTCGGCGGGCAGCAGGCGGGTGGTCGTTTGTTCGTGGAGCGCCGTCAGCCCCTCCGGCGGAAGGTCCGCAAACATTGGAATGCGGCGCAGATGATCCAGCGACGTCGTCGGCATACGGCCTCCTATACAACTCCTGCGCAGTATAGTATGGCGCTGCGGCCAGCGCAACACGAGACCGGTTTCGCGGCCCGCCATTGACGGCCGAGCCCGCCTCGCCTAGACTTGCCGCCGTTCGCCGCCCGCCTGGCGCGGCGAGCCACACGAGAGAAGTTCCGACAACACCCTGCAACCAATCAACCACATCCGCCAAGCGCATCCCCGGGATGCGCTGTTCGAGGATCGCCGCCCCCGCTTGGGAGGCGACGGGCCGCGAATCCATTAAATTCTTCATGTGGCGGGGGGCTGTCGGTGACTTTAGACTGGAAGGTGGCGCCCATGTATCGATTGATGGGCAACAAGTGGCAGTTGAGTATTGCATAAGGAGGACTAATGGCTAAAAGATGGTTACTATTATGCATCGGGTGCTGCCTATTGGCCGGATGTCTGCCGACGACGAAGGATCAGCTGCCGCGACTGGAGGCCGTTCAAGGATCCGATGGATTCGGTCCGGCGCAGATCACAATCAAGGCGAGTACGAACTGCGCGCTCGACAATGAGCCGGTAACCCTCACCCTGACCCTGGACAATGCGACCAGCGATCCATTTACCCTGACATCGACGCCCAAACTGGACATGATCATCACGCCTTTCGAGAGTATGAATGCCGACCCTACCCAACGCTGGTCGGAAACACCAGCCTATCCGCGCGACATCCCGGCGGTCATCGCTCCAGGGCAGCGGGTCCAATATGAGTGGATTTGGAACGCCGACCCGAACTACGGCGATAACGGAGCAAGCTACAGCGGCGTGTATGTCTTCGCCCCGCTAGGCTATCCGATCCCGGGGGTGGTGCTCACAGCTACTGCGCGGATACTTGTTGGGGTCAACTTCACCCAACTTAAAGGCGGCGGACTGGCATGCATTGATTTACCACGTTGAGAGTTGACACGCGTCCCATTGGCTTACTACGTTGAGAGAGGTTTCATGTCAAAATATATATTCCGGTTAGTCCTGCTCCTCGTGCTGGCCGCAGCCAGCGCCTATGGTCCGGCAGGAAGTCCGCAGACCATTCAGGCAGTAAATACGGATGTTGTTCGCTGCACTGACTTCAACGACGCCAAGATCGCCGATCCGGCGGCAGCGGCGCCCGAGGCGGATCAGGTTGGGCATGATCTTGAGCCCTACCATATCCTTGCCTCGGTACCGCGCATCAAGGCAACGCTGCCGCAGATCATTCCCAATGACCATCCTTCCGATTGGCGAATGCTGACCAGGCCCGGAAGTCCATTTGCGGTGTTTTACCTGGAAACCGCCGGCAGCATCCATCGCATCGTGGATACTGCGCCCGCTGGAGCGCCTCAGACTGTCGAGCACAACTATGATGAAGACCACGACCAAGTGCCCGATTTCGCCGAACGGATACACCACTGCGCCCAAATCATCTATGAGCGCTATCGCGCATATTATGGCGATGACGATCTAGCGTGGATGAACATCGATTATGTTGATGCGACGGGCACATCGCAAAACGGATCATTCTATCCGATCACGATCCGGGACGAGGGCCAAAAAGGGACCGTCCAGCCAATCCTAAATATTGCGGTAACGAACAGCCCGGCTGATACCTTTATGCGAATCGAGAGCAACGAGCCTAGCGTCGGGCCGGCGCGCTTTTCCCGCGACACCCCACCCTGGCTGTACCCGGAGCTTGAGTCCACTCTCTACCATGAAATGGCGCATGTGTATCAAGGGCTCAACAAGAACATGTTCGCAGCCGCAGACTGGATGGACAACTGGATCTATGAGGGGACGGCGGTCTATATGGCCGAGCAGGCGCTCCTGCCACCCTGCGCAGGATTGCCAAGCCAACAAGTACCGCCTCGGATAACGCCAGGGCTGGGCCATCCCACAAACTGCCGTACCCCTAACATTTATGAACGAGATTCAGAAGAACGCATTAAACATCTCTTGGATAATCCCTGGCAAGGGCCAAAGCAAGATGATTACCAAGGGTCGGGCAGCAATAGGTCCTACGCATCTGTGCCATTTTGGTATTATGCACAGGCCCGTTTGCGGCTAGAAAACACACCTACCGATTTCATGCACACGTTTTGGACCGAGCACAGCGGTAACGACGATATTATCGACGATCTCAGCGAGCACCGCTTCCCCAATGGTGGCTTAGGCAAACTCTATCATCGCTTTATGATCGATACCTATTTGCAAACCATTAAAAGCCCCTATGGGGATAATCCCTATTTTGATGTGTATCGGGATTGGGCTTCTTGGAACGGCCCCTGGTATGTATCTTCGGCAATGCCGTCGCTCAAACTCGAACCCGGAGCACCTAACGCGCCCTCCCTCAACACGCCCTTGCATTTCATTGGCGATGACGGCACTCCCAACACGATCATCGAACCCATGGGAACGCGCTATTATGTCATTCCCGCTTTTCCAACAACGCCGCCAACCGCTACTCTGGAAATTAGTTTCACGCCAAAGGATTTAAACGAAGAGCTATACAATGTAACCGCCCTCGACATGCGGTTAGACGCGCAGGGCAAACCCCTCACTGTTACTAATTCATTGGTCTATGACTATGGGACGCCTGGCAAACGTTTACAGTTCGCCAACTTCAGTACCCATGGCATAGCTTCCAGCCAGCGCCAGGTTATCGTGGTGGTTTCGGAAGTCCCCGACTACAATCCGCTGGCCGAGCGCACAAATGATGGCTTCGACCTTGAGGCGCAGGTGGTGCTTGATGCGACGCGGCCGGTCGCGGCGCCCGCCCCCTTCTCGCCCAACGACGATACCCGCCGGGATGAGACGATCCTCACGGCCTATCTCAATCCGCTGCCCCATGCCGGCGCCTACGAAATCAATCTCGGCGTCCAGGATCCAAGCATCCTCACACATATCATCCCGCTCGATATCGGCACCCGCCAGTTACCGGATTCCACCTATGTCTTCACCTGGGACGGTGAGTTGGAGAACCTGCCCACCGAGTCGCTCACCTACACGCTCGTGCTTGACACCGAGGAGGTGGACGAGAACGGCGCGCCGATGGGGATCACGCGGCGCTACACCACAACCGCCGCCATCGACCTTGAGCCGCCGGCCCATGTGAGCAACCTCGCCTTCACCGCAGGCTCGGAGGGCGACATCGACACTGAATCTGTGCCCGACAAGCTGACTTGGCAGGCGCCGAGCGGCGATCCCTCGCTGGCCGGCGGCCGGTTCCTCGTGTTCGCGGCGCCGCTCAAGCGCCACTTCATCGACATCGAGCAATTGCAGCCGATCGCCACGCTGCCGATCACCATGACTGAGCTGGAACTGACACATCAGATGAACCATGTCCCGCGCTCGCGCTGGTACACGGTGGTGGTCGAGGACAACGCCGGCAACCGCAGCACGCGCCGCATCACGCCCAACCAGCTCCAGGGCGGCGATGAGCAAAGCGATCCGCCGATGGTCTTCGGCGATGTCGCCAAGCGCGATGTGATCTTCTTTATGAGCGGCGCGATCAAGCTGCACTATGAGACAATGCCTGACGGCTCCCTGAACCTCGATTACCGCGAGGAAGTGCTATCCGGCACGCTCAGCCTGCTCAACAGCCTGACGCCCAACGACCGGGTCGGCGTGGCGGGGGACGGCTACACGCTGTTCAACA
>DASWWB010001025.1:0-1599 GCA_036406115.1 Herpetosiphonaceae bacterium | reverse complement strand
ACCATCAGGGCGGCCTCGCACGAGGCGTCGTCGGCGATCAGCAGCGTGCGCAGGGCGGCCAGGCCCTCCAGCGCCCGGTAGCCGCCGGCCCGCACCAGGACGAAGGCGGCGGCGGCCTGGACCTGGGGCTGGGCCGCGCGCAGCAGGAACTCGGCCTGCTCGATCACCTGGGGATCCTGGGTCGCCAGGCGGGCCAGGGCGCGCAGCAGCGCCGCCTGGAGCGCGGGCCGGCGCTGCTCCAGGGCGTCCAGCAGCAAGGTGACGGCGCCGTCGCCAAGCTCGGAGGCCAGCGCCTCGACGGCGGCGGTCGCCAGCTCGTCGCTGGGGTGGCGCAGCATCGCGCCCAGCAGCAGCTGGGTCTCCTGCTGGCGGCCGCGCTCCCAGTCGCTGGTCAGGATGTAGCTCTCCAGGCTCTCGCCGAGGCCGGGCAGCTCGGCGCGGGCCAGATAGTTGCGCAGCCACTCGTTGAAAAAGGCGGCGTACTCGAAATGGCTGCCGGCGTAGCGCCGGTTGAAATACAGCTCGGCGTCCTGGCGGCGGCGCTGGGCCTCCTCAAGGTCGGCGGGCGAGACCACCTCGGCCTCGACGAGCAGCTTGTCTAGCGGCACGCCCAGCTCCTCGGCCAGCCCGCGCAGATTATCAAGCCGCTCCTGATCGAAAAAGCCCTGGGCCATCAGCACATCGCTCAGCTCGGGGCGGTAGCCGGGCAGGTAGGAGCTGGTCTCGGGCGTGAGCTGGTCGAGCTTGGCCCGGCCGCGCTCGGTCAGCGCCCGCAGCCGGGGCAGGGCCTGGCGATAGGCCGGATGCTCGCCGACGAACGCCAGCGCCACCATGTTGGCGACCTGCTCCTCGACGAAGTCATTGTCGGTGGGCGCGTCGTAGTGGTGGCGCAGGTGGTGGGTTACCTCGTGGGCCACCAGCAGCGGCAGCTGGTCGGCCATGGCCTCGATCGCCGCATCGACGCCCTCGACGCCCAGGATGCGGGCGGCGAACAGCCAGTAGAGCCGGCCCTGGATTTTTGTCGGGTCGGGCATGCCGATGCCGATGGTCCTGCTGGCGGCCTCGTAGTAGGGATTGGGCAGCTCGCCGGGGATGAAGCGCAGCTCGGGATCGGGGGCCACGCCGTGGCGGGCCAGGGCGGCGGCGAATTCGTGGAAAATCTCCTGGGCGCAGCGCAGCCAGTCGTCGGCGGTCCGGGGCAACATCAAGGGGCCAGCCATGGCGGGAACCTCGCAACGCCGCGCGCCGGCGGCGGAAGCGGCACAACTCGGTGAGGACGGGATGGCGATCCGCCATACGATAGCACAGTCACCAGCAAAATGCGAACGGGACGGGGATCGGAGATCAGGGATCGGGGAGCGGGATCTATCAGTTTCGAAATCCCAACGCTCAAGCACTGGCGCCGGCACAATGCGAACGCGCAGATCGGAGATCGGGGACTATGGATCGGCAACATCAGTCCCCAGTCCCCAGTCCCCAGCTCAGCGCGCCGACGCCAGCAGGGTCAGCTCGCCGGCCAGGGCGCGCAGGCGATCGGCGGCGGGCGACGGCGGGGCGAACAGCGCGAGCGCGGCCAGAGCGCGCCGCCGGTAGATCTCG
>DASWWB010001024.1:0-4195 GCA_036406115.1 Herpetosiphonaceae bacterium | reverse complement strand
GGCGCCGGGCCAGGCCGTCCTGACCGGCCCGGGCCGACTCCCGCTGCGCGGGATCATCCACGCCGCCTGCATCCAGCCCTGGAGCCGCTCCGACCCGGAGCTGATCGCGCTGGCCGCCCGCAACGCCGCCGCGCTGGCCGCCGCGCAGGGCTTCGCGTCGATCGCCATGCCGCTGCTCGGCGCCGGCAGCGGCGGCATGGACGAGGACGAGGCGCTGTCCATCCTCCGCCGGGCGCTGGCCGACGCGCCCTACGACGGCGCAATCCTCCTGGTGCGCTACCAGCCGCCGGCGCGCTGAGCCCCGCCGCTGGCATATGACTTGCCCCAGCCCCCGCAGGCGTATCTGCCCGAAAGGAGCCAAGCGATGACTGAGCGCATCTCCCGCGACCCGCTGGACGAACGGCCCGGCGTGGTCGAGCCCCAGCCCGACACCACCCAGCCCGATGTCGACAGCCTGCCAGACATGGGCGTCGACCGGCCGAACAATTTCGACGACAAACGCGAGCAGGACCAGGACGCCGCCGAGCGTCAGGCGATCAGCGAAAAGGTGAAGAACGAGTAGGGAGGCGGCCTCCCTGGCCCTCCGGTGGGGATTCGCCTGCCGGCGGGGCTTCGCCTCCCCCACCCTCTTGGCGCGGGCTTGCGTTTTCCTGCCCTGCTGGGCTCGCCTGCCGGCGGGGCCTCGCCTCCCCCCGCCCTCCTGCCGGAGGGTGCGCAAGGGGGCAATGCTCCCTTGCATCCCCCGATGCTGGTTGGCGGCGACCGAGCGCGGTTGTGGCCGGAGCCCTGGCGAAACGGATGGAGCCGGCGGCTGGCGCGGGTGGGGCGGCGAGGATGCCCATGTCGCCTTCGGTTTGTTGGCGGCGGGGATTGGATTAGGGGCGGCGGAATTGAATGAACGTGCGCGGGGCGGCGGGTTTGGCCGGCGCCCCGCGTTTGGGCGGCCGTTATTCCTCGGGCGGGGCGGCGCCGGCGGCGGTGGAGGCGAGGTTATGGGCCTGGCGGGTGGTTTCGGGCAGGCGGTACTTGGGGGCGCATTTCAGGACGAGATCGATCGCGGTCTCCAGGCTGACACGGTGGCCGACCGAGACGTAGAGCGGCTTGGTGCCGGCGCGGGTGCGGACGACGGCGCCGATCACCTCGCCGTCGTCGGTCAGCGGGCTCCAGGCGCCGCGCTCGTCGGGGACCGGGTCGAACGAGCCGATGAAATGAGTCTTGCCCACGCCGATCGCCGGCGTGTCGGTCAGCAGGCCGAGGTGGCAGGCGATGCCCATGCGGCGCGGATGGATCATGCCCTGGCCGTCGCAGAGCAGGAGATCGGGATAGGTCTCGAGCTTGGCCAGGGCCTCCAGCACCGCCGGGATTTCGCGGAAGGAAAGGAAGCCGGGCACGTACTCGAACGAGGTGGGCCGGCGGCTGATCGCGTGCTCGTGCAGCGTCAGCTCGGGGAACTTGAGCACGACGACGGCGGCGCGGGTCACGGAGTAGTCGTCCTCGAAGCCCACGTCGACGCCGGCCACATAGCGCAGCTCGCCGAAGTCATCGGTCGCGACGATGCGAGGCCGGAGCCGGTTCTGGATCGCCATCGCCTCTTTTAACGACACATCCCAGGAATGGAGCAAATCCTCGTTGAGTTTCATCGGCACCTCCGCATCAGTCATCAGTCGTCAGTCGTCAGGATAGCAGATGATCGGGTCAGGCAGTGACACAGCGGCCGAGCGCCGAAGCCGCAGGACGCCAGGCGCGGGTTGGCGACGCGACCCAAACACCAGGATAGGCCTCCTAACGACTGAGCGGCTATTCGCAATCATCAGCTGACGATTGAGCGGAGCCGGGGCGGCCAGACCCAGTTCGCGGACGCACCCAAACAACAGTCGCCAGGATTCGCATCCTGACGACTGTTGACTGACGACTGACGACTGGCGGCTACTTGGAAATCGTCATCAGCTGCCCGTCGCCGCGGCCGTAGACTTCGGGGAAGTAGGCCTCGCGGGCGGTGGTCGGGATGACGTGGTACGAGCCGGGCAGGGTGGCGCGGAACGTGTAGCTATAGGAGTAGGCGCCCTTGGGCAGGTAGTCGGCGAACAGGGCGACGCGATCGTCGCGCAGCTCGCTGCGGCTGTACCAGTTCCACCAGCCCCAGTACCAGTCGACCGAGACCCGGCTCGCGCCGCCGAACGTATCGACCGGCATGGACGGGAAGCCGGGATTGTCGCGGCTCAGGCCGGGGGCCTGCTCCAGCACGCTGGTCGTCGCCAGGCTGGTGTCGATGATCTCGGCGCCGGCCGGGATCGGGTCCTCAAGCTGGAGATAGTAGAGATCGTTGGGCGCCGTGACCGAGATATCGACCCGCACCACGTCGCCGACCTTGATCGCGTCGACCGCCGGGCACTTGGGGCCGTCCTCGCAGCTGGCCAGGGTGTAGCGGCGGCGGACCGACACGCCGCGATCAAGCGCCTTGACCGACTCGACGGGAAGGAAGGCCCGCAGGTGGGCGGCGTAGTAGGCGCGGCCGGGGCCGGCGCCGCGGCTGACCGTGAGCCGGTTGCCGGCGTCGACGAGCAGATCCTTGACCGCCACCTTCAGCACCACCGGCTTCAGCACATCGGCCTGGCCGAAGCGCCCGGCAGCCAGCTCCTTCTCATTGATGAACGCCGCGTAGTCGTAGTCGGCGTTCAGCTCGCCGGTCACATCCATCCAATCCGTGAGCGCCAGCACCGCCCAGGCCGACTCCTGGCTGGTCTCCCAGATCCCGTCCTGGCGGGCGACCATCAGCCAGCGCACGACATTGGGGTTGAGCTGGTTCTGCGGATCGAGGCGGGCCAGCGCCATCAGGATGATCGCGGTGGAGCGGGTGTCGGTGTTCATGCTCCAGCGATCGTAGCCGTCCTCCTCCCAGTGGGCGCCGGTCGCGCTGGCGATCGCGCCGTTGTTGAGATCAGCCAGCAGCGCCTTGATCTGGCTGGAGTCAGGCGCGGCGCCGGCCTTGGCGAGCGAGAGCGCCAGCAAGGCGCGGGCGTAGGAGGCCAGCCGCTCGCGGACCTCGAACAGCTCGGCCTGGCGGGCCTGCTGCGGCACGCCGCCCTCGGCCAGCACATAGAGCAGCCAGGCCTGGCGATTGGCCTCGCCCGGCGTGTCGAGCGACGCGGTATCGGCCAGCTGCGTGGCCAGGTAGTCCATGCCGCGGGCCAGCATCGTTTCGTCGACGGTCCAGCCGCTGTCGCGGGCCCGGATCAGGCCGTAGACCGCGTAGGCGCTGACGTGGGGATTGCTCTCGTCGCCGGCCCACCAGCCCCAGCCGCCGTCCTGGTTCTGGGCGAGCCGGAGCTTGGTCAGCGAGTCCTCGATCTGGAGCGGCAGCTCGGCCTCAAGCTCCTGGTTGGCGATGCCCAGCTTCTTGAGGGCGCGATGGGTGGCCACGTTGGGCAGGAAGCTGGAGATCGTCGCCTCGATCGAGTCATAGTCGGCCTGATCCAGGTAATCGAGCGTGTCTTGCAGGCCGGCGGCCAGCGAGGGCTCGATGCGGACCGTCAGCTCGCCGCTGCGGGTGTCGATGTCCTTGGGCAGGCCGATCGCCTCGGTGCGGTTGCCGGGCTCGGCCAGCTGGCCGGCGGTGCCGACCGTCTCGGGCACGCTGTAGCGCAGCACGTTGAGCGTGCCGTCGGAGCCGGTCGCCAGGCGCGGCCGGCTGGCGTCGGCGTAGGCGCCGGAGATCGCGGTGAAGACCAGGTCGGCCTGCTCGACATCCTGCGCCGTCACCTGCCAGGTCACGTTGGCCTCGCCCTTGGCGGCGACCTCGATAGTCTGGGTGGCGGGCGAGGTGAGCGCCAGGCCCTTGGCGGCCAGGCTGACCTCGACCTTCAGCGGGGCGTCGGTGTTGTTGCTGACATTGGCGCCCAGCTCGACCTGGTCGGCGACGACGAAGAAGCGCGGCGCGACCGGCCGGATGAGCAGCGGGCGGGTGGCGACGACCTCCGCCAGCCCCTCGCCGACGCGGGTGTCGGCGCTGGCGGCGACGCCGCGCATCACCCAAGTGGTCAGATTGTCGGGCAGCTTGACCGTCACCGAGCCGCGGCCGCTGGCGTCGGTGGCGAAAAACGCCTGCCAGAAGGCGGTGTCGGCGAACTCGCCGCGGATGGCCGGGGCGGCGGCGGCCTGCTGCGGGGCGGCCTTGTTGCTGTCCATCCTGGCAGCC
>DASWWB010001023.1:0-3014 GCA_036406115.1 Herpetosiphonaceae bacterium | reverse complement strand
GCCGGGCTCGCCGGCGTAGCTGTCGAACAGATCAATCGCTTTGGTCAGGGCCGCAACCTCGGCGGCGCGCGGGTCGATAGCGGTCATAGAAAATCCTTTCCAGTGCAGTTATGCAGGTGTGTCGTGACGACGCCGCCGGTGACGCTGTAGACTGCCGGGTACCCGTCGCGGTTCAAGCCCCAGGCGATCGGCGCATCGCAGATCCGGCAGCGGGCAACCGGCAGGGCCTGCTGCTGGCGCCACCAGTCGATGGCCGCCGCCACGATATCGCCGTGGCACGGGTGCGGCTTGCACCAGCACAGCAGCACGCCGTCGGGCAGCGCGGCCAGGCGGGCGATCTCGCGGCGGGCCGCCGTGTCGCGGTGCAGTTGGTGCCAAATCCAGCGTTTGTAGGCGGCCATCGGATCGGCGACGACGGTCACGGTGCCGCTGCAGTTTTGCTCGGTCGAGAAGGGGTTGGCCAGCGGGCTCGGCGGGTCGCTGCGGCGCGGGCGGCCGATGTAGATGGCGCCGGGCGGCTCGGGCTTGGTTTTGTACCAGTGCTTGTTGTGGACTTGGTAGGTCATGCCGCCTCCAGGTTGACCACCGGCGCCGGCCGCTCCCAGCGCGGGATTCGGGCGCGGCGGGCGGACAGGTCGTCAGGGATCCGCCAGTCCTTGGTCTTGTGCCGAAACGACAGCAGCGCGCTTTGGGCGGCGCGGATCTGCTCCATCTCGGCGTGAATGACGGTGTGCTGGGCCAGAATGCCCGGCCACACGCCGGCCTCCGTGTCCAGGATCTTCGCCAGGCCCGGCGCCTCGCGGCGGCGCTCGGAGGATCGGGCCAGCCAGACGCCGCGCTCGAGCTTTTCCAGCTCGGCAGGGTCGTCGTGTGCGGCGGCGCGTTTGTTCCACAGCTCGCAGTAGCGGAGCTTCTCTGCTTCGCTGGCGCGGGCCATCACTTTCTCCAGCGGCGCCCAGGCGGCGGCCAGCTTCTCCTCGCACGCTACCATCTGCGCTTCGAGAATATCCAGCGCCGCGCACGGGTTTGTTGCGCACCAGGTGCAGAGCGCCGGGCTGGCGGCGACGGCCGTCGTCGGGTTGTCGCAGACCGCGCACTGGGCGGCTCGGGCCTGGACGAAGCGCGGCCGGGCCGGTGGTGCGTTCTCGGGGAACAGCGGCTCATCGGGCCGCAGATCAGTCAGTCGTTTCCGTCTCATCGGCGGGCTCCTCGCTGGACTTGCCCAGCAGATCCGTGAGCTTGATCCACAGCACCCGCTGCGGCTTCCGCTCAATCCATTTGGGTTTCGTGAAGTGGCCCGCCTCCTTGACCGCGATCATGCCGAGCCCGTCGAGCTGGCTGTTCAGCGTCTTCTCGCTGAGGCCGCCCAGCGCGCCGGGGCCGAGGTAGCGGTCAACCGCCTGGCGGGCAGCGCCGGGAAGCAAATAGGCCATCTTGGCATCGTCATCGCGCCACCCGATCACGCGGTCGCGGTCAATCAGGGTGCTGGTGGAGGTGATATCCAGCAGCTCGCAGCGGCCGGTGCCCAGCAGCTCGCGGAGCGCCACCACGTAGCGGCTGGCTTCCAAGCTCTCGGCGGTGTAGTTGGCCATCGTGCCGGCGATCGCTTCCAGGCCGGCGGTCTGCTGATCGGCGTAGGTCGTGGCCCAGGCGCCGAGGTCCGGGTGTTCCACCAGCACCGACCACGTCAGCTCGTTGGTGGCGAGGTTGGCGGCCACGCGAAGGGTGTTCACCATATCGGGCCGGCGCTTCATCAGCTCGGTCGCCCAGGCGCGGCGGCGCTCAGCAAACTGTTCGGCGGCCCGCTCGGCGACCTTGCGGCCCGCCTCGGTCTCCAGCCATTCCAGCCAGACCCGGCCGACGGCCGAGAGGTGCGCGGCGTGCTGCTGGGCCAGCGCCAGCTGTTCGTTGATCTCGCCGCGCTGCCAGGCGAAGTTGAGCACCAGCACGCGGGCCAGCGAGGCGGGGTCGCTGTCCGGCACGTCCTCGCCGGTCACCAACGGCCAGCAAAAGACCGGCTTGGTTTCGCGCAGCTCGGCCGCGCGGTTCAGCCGGTCCTTCTCGCCGCCCTCGACGATGTTATGAATGAGCTTGGTGAATTCGTCCTTGCCGGTGGTGTTCGGCTTGTAGTTGTCGATCATCAGCGGCACGTCGACGGCGTGGGCGGCCAGGGCCATTACGGCGCCGTGCGTAGCGCCCGGGCCCCACTTGATGAGCTGTTCGTCCTTGAGGAAGTCGGGGCCGTAGAGGCACATCAGCACCTGCGCCCAGCTGCTTTTCAGCGAGCCGGTGCGGCCGGCGATGAAGAGGCCGTAGCGCTCATTGCGCCAGCCGGCGAGCTGGGCCAGCGGTGCCTGGAGCGCGAAGGCCAGCGCGACGGTGGCGCGCTCGGGACCGATCGCCTGCACCAGCGCTTCGAGCGCCTGCTTGCCCAGCTCCAAGTCCGCGTCAGCAGGGATCCTGTAGGGCAGCTTGCGGTGCAGGTGAATGGTCGTCGCGTCCGGCTCGCGGCCGGGGATCAAGAACCGATCGTCATGCCAGCCGGTGCGGGTGAACCGGTGCCGGCGCTCCACCTCGCCGCTCAGCCGCTGAATGGCGGCGCCGAGGTGCGGTGTCATGCGGGCGCGGACGGTGGCGCCGGCGCCAGCGGCGTTGGTCAGGGCGGCCTTGAGCGAGCGCTCCTCGGCGAAGGCGGTGGCGTCGATGTCGAACTGGAAGGGCCTGCCGGCGGCCGTCTTGCCGGCGAGGGTGAACTGCTTCGCGCCGTCCTCCGCGACCTGCTCGGCGATGATCTGTGCGGTGAAGTCGCTGATGATGTCTTCCTTGGGCTGACCGAACCGATCCGTGGTGCAATACAGCATTTGGCCGCCCTCGGCGAGGTAGGGGCGGGTGTCAGGCTCCGGCTCGGCCGCTGGCGCTGCGGCGACCGTTGGGCCAAAGCCGTCGGGCGGCGGGGGGATCTCGGTCAGCTCGCCGTCATCGTCGGGCCGCTCGCGCTCCGGCGCCGTGCGGAT
>DASWWB010001022.1:0-2585 GCA_036406115.1 Herpetosiphonaceae bacterium | reverse complement strand
CAATCGACCCAACGCGCGGAACCAGGGCTGGCAGGAGCGTTGGGTGGCGGTGGCGGCATCCGAGCCGGCCGATCCATCACGGGGCGCCGGCAACCAAGCCCGGCGGGAGCATGGCGCCTATCGATGCTCCCGCCGGGCTTGGCTGCGGGCGGAGCCAACCGGCCCTAGCCTTTGACGGTCATCAGCGGGTACAGCTCGGCGACCGGCCGGGCGACATCGGCGGCGCGGAGGGTGTCGATCACCGGCGCGATGGCCTTGTAGGCGAACGGCGCCTCTTGCTTGACCTCCTGGCGCCACTTGGCGAGGATATCGCGCCGGCCGCGCACATCGGGGCGGCGCGGATCGACCGGCGTGACAACGCGGAAAGCGGCCAGAAATGCGTCAAGCTCGGCGTCGTCGACCTGCATGGCGGCGCCGCGCGACATCACCCGGCCGGCGCCGTGGCAGGCGCTGCACAGGGCGCGGTCGTTGCCACCGCCCAGCAGCAGATAGCTGGGCGCGCCCATCGAGCCCGGCACGATCACCGGCTCGCCCCAGTGCTCGTAGACCGTGCCGGCGACCTCCGCCCAGCCGCCGGCGGGCGTGGCGCCCTTGCGGTGGAGGAACGTCTGGCCGGGCTGCTCCCACATCAGATTGTGGGGCGCGTCGTAGAGCACGGCGGTCTCCAACGGGCCGACCGCCCGCTCCAGGGCGCGGCGGACCATCTGCGACAGGAAAAAGCGGTTGCCGAAGGCGAAATTGGCGGCGTTGCGCAGCGCGGTGCGGAACTGCTCGAACGCTCCGGCCCAGCGCTCGCCGGCGGGCAGCGGATAGATGCCGTTGCCGGGGCGTGGCGCCTGGTCGGGATAGATCCGGCGCATGGCGTCGAGCACGGTCTGATTGGCGGCGTGGCCCAGGCCGAGCGAGCCGGCGTGGATCATCACCACGACCTGCTCCTCGCGCAGGCCCCAGGCGTGGGCGGCGCCGCGATCGAGGATTTTGCTCACGTATTGGATTTCGGCGAAATGATTGCCGCCGCCCAGGCTGCCGATCAGGCTGTCGTAGCTGGCCTGGCCGGTTCCGGCGACGTAATCGGCGAGCGCGGGGGTCAGCCCGGCGGAATAGCCGCCGCCGCCGTGCATGCGGGCCAGATCGGCATCGGCGTCGCCTTCGCCGAGGCGCCAGGCGCCGGCGGGACCGTCCAGGCTGCTGAGCAGCAGGCCGGGCAGCCCGTCGCGCAGCAGCGCCTCGCGCTGGGCCGGCGCCAGGGCGATCGTGCGGCCGCCCTCGAAAAAAATGTGGCGCAGGGCCCGCTCCAGCTCATCGAGCCTCGCGCCGACGCTTTCGCGGCTGAGCGAGGTCGTCATCAGCCGCATGCCGCAGTTCACATCGTTGCCGATCGCCTGGGGCACGGCGAAGCCGCGAGTCTGGAGCACGGTGCCGATCGGAATGCCGGCGCCTTTGTGGAAATCGGGGGTGACGACAACATTGAGCAGCCGGGGGTCGGGCGCGCCGGCGAAGAAATCGGGGGCGGCGCGGAGGAGGGCGTCGATCGTGGCCTGGATGGCGAGGACATCAGATAATTCGTCGACGGCTTCGCGCTGGAGGGGGATGTCGGCGTTGGCCAGCACGCGGACGGGGATGTCCCAAGGGTTGGGGAGCAGCAGCGAGGATTCGTCCTGGCGCTGGAGCCGATGATCCTGAGCAGATTGGCGCATAGAGTCCTTTCACTCGATGATTCATGCCATGGCCGCAGGATAGCTGGCGGCGGCGGGCGGCGCATCGGGCGACGGAAGCTGCGGCGGCCAATCTCGCGCACGAGCCCCGCCCGCCGGACGAACCAGGCGCGGCGGCGCCGATTGCCAAACCGCCGCCGAGCGGGGATACTGACGGGAGGGAACCAGCCGCCGGCGGGCGGTGTAGCATGGATGAGCAGCTTCTCCGGAGCAGTGTCTGTGGATGAATCCGAGATCATCAGCCGGGCGGCGCAGGGCGACGCGGCGGCATGGGAGGCGCTGGTGCGCGCGCACCAGGAGAGCGTCTTCCGGCTGGCCTACCTGCGGCTGGGCGACGCCGACGAGGCCGAGGATGTGGCCCAGGAGGCGTTCATCCGGGCCTATCGCGGGCTGGGCGGCTTCGATCGGGAGCGCCCGGTCCGACCCTGGCTGCTCGGGATCGCCGCCAACCTGGCCAGCAACCGCCGCCGCTCGGTCGGCCGCTACCTGGCGGCGCTGCGCCGGGCGTTCCAGACAGCGCCCGCCCCGATCGAGCCGCTGAGCGACCGGCCCTCGGCCCAGTGGGAGGCCGAGACGCTCTGGCGCGCGGTGCGGCGGCTGCGGGCCATCGATCAGGAAGTGATTTACTTGCGCTACTTTTTAGATTTGGCCGAAGCCGAGATCGCCGCCAGCCTGGGAATCGCCGCCGGCACCGTGAAATCGCGGCTGCACCGGGCGCTGGGGCGGCTGCGCGGCGTGGTGGACGGCGAGTTCCCTGCGCTGCGCGAGGAGCGCGACGCATGAGCGCCCAGCCTCCGCGCGACCCGCTTGACGAGCAGCTGCGGCGCGCCGCCAGCGCGCTGGCCTATCCGCCGACGCCCGCCCTGGCCG
>DASWWB010001021.1:0-3294 GCA_036406115.1 Herpetosiphonaceae bacterium | reverse complement strand
CGGCGCCGCCGGGATTGTCCCGGCGGCGCCGTTTCGCTTGGCTCCGATCAGCCGCGCAGCCAGCGCTCCAGCTCGGCCGCCTCCGCCGGCTCGATATCGATCTGCTGCGGGAAGCCCTGGACGATCAGCTCGGCCCGCGGGCCCGCCCCCCCTGGCCGGAATCCCAGCTCGTGCCGGGCGACCATGCCGATTTGCTTGTTGATGGGATTGCTTGTCAGCAAGGCGCCGGGCAGGCGGCGGGTCCGAATGATCTCGCCGGTGGCCGCTAGCGAGAACGCGCCGCTCTCCGGGCCGTCGAAGGCCGTCTCCAGCCAGGCGAGGGTCGCCGGCTGCGGCGCCGGTCCGACCTGCCGGGCGTCGCTCAGCCCGCGCACATACAGGAAGCCGCCTAAAATCACGATGGTGGCGGGGGCGATGATGGTGCGCGGCAGCTTGCCGGGGGCGGGCGGCTCCGCCACGAATTCGACTGCTACCAACGCCAGGCTTGCGAGGAACAGCGCGCCAAGCACGCCATATGCCAGCCCGGGCGCCGTGAGGACCGTGCGACGGAGGAGCAATACGCCGAACACGCCAAACCAGATGCTGACGGCCAGCGAGCCGAGCACGGCGAACGGATACTCCCATGCCGTCGCCACCCAGACGAGCCCTAGCGCGCTGAGGCCGAACGTGCCGAGGATGGAGCCGCGCAGGCGCTGGCCGGCGTTCTGGTGGGAAAGGGCGCGCTGCAACTCATCAAGCGCGGGAATTGATTGATTCATGGGTTCTCTCTTGTCTCAATCGAACGGCGCCGCCGGGATGGTCCCGGCGGCGCCGTTTCGCGTCCGGCCGCTAGCCGCGCGTGATCATCTTCTCAAGGTTCATCATGGTGAAGAAGGTGGCCTGGCGCTCGGCGCGCGTCTCGGCGATCCCTTGCAGCGGCTCGGTGAAGGCGCCGGTGAGGATGCGCAGCGGGCGCTGGCCGGCGGGCAGCGCGACGACCGCCGCCACCTGCTCGGCGGCTTTGGCCGGCGCCTCGGCGTAGCTGAGCTGGCTGGACGCCGACTCCTGCGCAGTGCGCGCGGTCTGGCCCATGTCGCCGTAGCTATCCAGCGTGTCCACCCGGTCCGACAGCTGGAGATTGGCGCCGAAGTTGCTGTTGTAGCCGCCCAGCTGCATGATCGTCGTGTCGATGCCCAGGCTGTAGACCTCGTAGTGGGTGGCCTCGGCGAAGGCCTCGAACGCGCCTTTGCTGGCGCCGTACAGGCCGTAGAACGGCACGTACAGCTCGCCGCTGATGCTGGAGATGTAGACCAGATGGCCGGCGCCGCGCGCGCGCATGTGGGGCAGCACGGCCTGGTTGACCCGCAGCAGGCCGAACGCATTGGTGCTGAACAGGTGCTCGACCTGGGTCAGCGTGCTGGCCTCGGTCAGCCCGGCCAGGCCCATGCCGGCGTTGTGGACGACGACATCGATGCCGCCCGCCTGCTCGATCACCGCCGCCACCGCCCGGTCGACCGACGCCTGGTCGGTGACATCCAGCTCCACGGGATGGAGGGACAGCCCTTCTTCGGCCGCCAGGGCCCGCAGCTCGTCGGCGACCGCCCGGTTCTTGCCATCGACGCCGCGCATGGTGGCGTACACGGCATGGCCCTGGCGCGCCAGCGCCTCCGCGATCTGCCGCCCGATGCCGCTGCTGCTGCCGGTCACCAACGCCACTGAACCTGTCATGTTCCTGTGTCCTTTCGCTATGTTGGAACGTCGCGGCCCATCATATGCGAGCGAACTCGACAATGCCAGGGGGATTTTTCGAGCAATTTAAGGCCAGTCGATCTCGACGGTCTGCGAGACGACGGCCCGCCCGCCCACCATCAGGCCGGCGATCAGCCCGTCCTCCAGGCGCAGCTCGGCGATCAGCTCGCTCGGCGAGGGCGGCGCCATCAGATGCCCCTGCTCGATCACGATCATCTCCTGCTTGAGCCCAAGCCGGTCGTAGAGGTAGCAGGCCAGCGGCCCGGCCGCCATGCCGGTCGCCGCCTCCTCGGGGATGCCGTAGCGCGGCGCGAACATGCGCGCGCCCGCCGCCCGCCCAGCCACCCGGGTTTCGGTCGAGAAGACATAATATTCGACCAGATCCAGCTCCTCGCTGATCCGCTCGATCGCGGCCATGTCGGTCGCCAGGCCCAGCACGGCGGCCTCGCTCCGCAGCGGCACCACCAGGCAGTTGACGCCGGTGTTGACCACGACCGGCGCCCGGCCGTCGAGGAGCGCGTCCGGCCCGAGCGCCAGCGACTCCAGCACCGCCTCGACGCTCACTGGGGCCTCCGGCGTGCCCAACTCGGCGTAGCGCGGGGCGCGCTGCTCCATAAAGGCCTGGTCGCCGCGGATGATGATCTCGCGCGTGCCATCGATCGTTTCTTTGGATGAGCGCTCGGCGCGCAGCAGCCCCTGCTGGACGAGATACGAGAAGGTGGCGATGGTGGCGTGGCCGCAGTGGGCGATCTGGCGGGTCGGGGTGAAAAACTCAAGCTTGAAGTCGGCGATCTCGCTCGGCGAGACAAAGGCGGTCTCCGACAGGCCGACGCTGGCGGCGATCCGCTGCTTGGCGGCCTGGTCGAAGCGCTCGGCGCCCAGCACTACGCCGGCGGGGTTGCCGCCCCTGCCGCCGTCCACGAACGCATTCACCACCGGGATTTGCAAAGTTGCCATAGGTTGCTCCTGTGTCTGTTTTGATGGACAAGCGCCTATCCTACCGCCGCGCCGCCCCCCGCGCCAGGGACAATCGGCCCCGGACATTGTGTCCGGCGCGCGACGGTCACCAGCCGGCCGTTTGCCCGATGATCTGGGCCGCCGGCGGCGGCAGCCAGAGGTCGCGGTCGTTCGGGTCATCGCGCCGCCAGCGCTGGATGATCGACGCGTCGCCAGGCGTGAGATTGGCCATGATGTCGCAGCCGTCGAGCTCGATCAGCGCGTAGGGCTTCGGCTCACCGGCCCCGTGAAGCTGGAGATTGTCCCGCTCCGCCACGTCAAGTCTGTTGCTGCCTTGATGCCAGATCACCATTACGGAACCGACCAGCCAGGCGCGAGCCCGCCCGTTGATGGATGTGATTGCCGGCGCCAGCGTAACCTCATTGAATCTGCGGACGCGACCAGGGCTGACAAGGTGGCTGGCTAGTTCGGCGAGCCAGGCGGCGGCGGCGGGCTCCGGCTCAGGCCCGGCGTTGAGGATTTGCGGGCGGATGATCAGCCGAAATCCCGCCGCGACGAACGGGCACAGGCCCAGCCAGATCGCCGAGCCGACCACCCAAGACCCGCCGG
>DASWWB010001020.1:0-3093 GCA_036406115.1 Herpetosiphonaceae bacterium | reverse complement strand
CCGCGTCGTTTCTCGGCGCCGCGCCGATCAGATCGACCCTGACGTGGAGATTGGGCAGATGCTCCTCGCCGATCGGGACGCGGGCGGTGAAGGTCGGCTCGTCCATGCGGAAGCGCCGCGCCTCCAGCAGGCCGGAGCGGCTGACGGTGAGCGTGCCCTCGGCCGGCAGCCAGGGCGCCTGGATCAAAATCTCGGCGGTCTCGCCAGGCTGATAGGTTTCGCGGTCGGCGATGAGCAGCACGCGGTCCCCGTCGAGCCGCTGCTGCCCCAGCTCGCGGCCGGCGACCCACAGGCTGAGCTGCGATTGCTGGCGCCGGCCGGTCTCATCGCTGACCGTCGCCCGCGCCAGGTAGGAGCCGCCGCGCTCGGCGGTGAAGACGCGCTCCAGCGGCGCCGCGCCGGATCGGATTGTCTCCTCGCTGACAAGCTCCTCCTCGCGGGTCCAGCGGCCGTTGGCCCAGTCCGAGACCACGCGCACGATCTGGAGCGTCAGGGGGTGATCGGCCAGCGGGCGGCCGTCGAGATCGGCCACGATCAGCTCGATCGGCAGCGGCTGCCCGGCCTGGACGAAGGCGCGGCGGACGCGCAGGCCGGCGTAGCAGGCGGCGGGGTGAAAGAGCAGGGCGCTGGCGGCGGTCCAGGCCTGGCGGTTGACATCCATCACCGTCGCCTCGGCGCTGACGGAGAGGGGCTGGGTGCTGCGTCCCGCCAGTTCGATCCGCGCCGTGTGGCTGCCGGCGCCGTCGGTGCGGCCGGCGAGGCTGGCGCTGCCGGACGGCTCGTCGCCGCCGCCGCTCCAATCCCACCAGGGCCGCCGGACGCCGAATGTCCAATCGCTCCAGCCGGGCGGCGCGAACCAGCCCTGGCTGAGGCTGATCTGCCAGGTGGTCTCGGCGCCGGGCAGCCCGCCGCCGGCGTAGTAGGCGGCCGTGACCGTCGCGCTGGCCGGCTGGTCGGCGAAGTGCGGCCCCGGGCTGGCGCTGGCGGTGACCTCGAACTCCGGCCGCCGGAACTCCTGGACCTCGAAATTGTGGCTGTGGTCGGGCTGATTGGCCGGGCCGAAAAACAGGGTGGCGGCGCCGAGATTCATCGTCGGCGGCAGCTGGATGGCCAGATCGAAGCCGCCGAGCTCGCCGAGTTTGATCTGGCCGCTCGCGACCTCGTTGCCGCGCGAGTCAACCAGGCGCCAGGGCAGCGTGTCGCGCCCGAGCAGGCGCGCGGGCAGGCTGGCGCGGTCGAGCGACACATCGCCGCCCTTGCCCGGATCCACCCGCCGCCGCCAACCCTTGACCCGCACCTCCTCGCCGGGCCGGTACATCGTCCGGTCGTCGAAGACAAACCAGCGCTGATCCGGGAAGGCCTGGTGTTGCAGGCTCCAGGCGTTGACCGGCAACAGCGCCACATCGCGGCCCCGCCGGGCGATGACCAGATCGTTGTAGCCGGGCTGGGCGCCGAGCCGCGCCAGGCCGTCGGCGCCGGTCAGCGCCGCAGGCTCGGCACTGGCGAGCGAGACCGCGACGCCCTCTGCCGGTGTCCCGTCGGCGAGCGAGCTGGCCCAGATGGTCGCGGCGCCCCGCTCGGCGAACGTCGCCAATCCCAGCTTCGTTGATTGAAGCCAGGCCGTGACGCGCTGGCGGCGCCAGCGCTCGGGCGGCTGCTCCGCCGGCTCGACCACCAGCAGCACTTGGCCGAAGCCATCCTCAAGCGCTGGCGCCAGGTCGATCTTGCTTTCGATCAGCTCGTCGGGGCGGGCGGCGGGCTCCAGCTTGATCGTCGCCTTGAGCTCGCCGGGCGGGTCCTCGCTGTTCAGCGCGTCCCAGTGCTCGGGGCCGACCGCGAACAGCCGGGCGGTCAGCCGCTCGTGATTGACGCTGTAGATCGAGAAGGAGCGCGGCCCGGCCGGATCGAGGATGATGCGGTTGCCGCCAGGCGCGAGGAGCGCGGACGGCGCCGGGCCGACCTCGAAGACGAGTGTTTCCGGCGCGCCCAGCGTCTGGCCGAACACGTCGGCGAGATCGGCGGCCAGCGTCACTTCGTAGCGGGTGCGGCCCCGGTTGGCGCCGTGGATGGTGATCTGCGTGCCGGCGGCGCTCATCGTCACCTGCTCGATTGCCGGCTCGATCCGCACCTGCTCGGGGCGGAACGCGGCTTCGTCGAGCGGGTTGCTCAGCTCGATGGTCCATGGCTGCCAGGGTTGGCAGTCGTCGCCCCAACCGCAGCGTTGGCCGGTGACGGTGAGCGGGCCGAAGGTGCGGAAGCCGAACGACTGGGCCTCGGCGGTGACGCGCGGCCCTTCGGCCGAGGGCGTGCCCGCCGGGACGATCATGCTGATCTCGGCGTCGGCGGGGAGCGGCGCTGCCGGCGCCACCGCCAGCCAGCGCCCGCGCTGGTGCCGGTCCGCCAAGGCCTGGAGCTGGGGGTCGGCGGCGATCTCGGCCGCGCTCGCCAGCCTCACCGGCGCGCGCCGCCCGTCAGCCCGCAGCTCCAGCCCGCCGGCCACCGCCTCGGCGTCGATCAGCTGATCGAACCCGAGGAAGATCGGCTGGTCGCGGCGCTGCGGGCCGCTGGTCGGATACGAGCTGATCAGCCTGGGCGGCGGCGTGCTGAAGCGCCAGCGAACCTCCTCGGCCAGCGGCTGGCCCGTCGCCGAGAGCGTGCCTGCCGGCACGACGGCCTCGTAGTCGGTGGCCATCGGCAGGTGGCCGTCGGCCTCGAACAGCAGGGTTTGCGCGCCGACCCAGCGCCACTGGCCGGGCGGCTGGGGCGTGAGCAGCACCGGGATGGTTTGGGCCGCCTGATCGTGGCTGCCGACCGCCACCATCGGCTGCGAGAACGTCACGCTGAGCTGGGCGGCGAGATCGACAGCGCCCTCCGGCGCGCGGCGCAGCACCGCAAGCGGGCCGGAGGGCGCCGCGCTGGGCTCGTCAGGCGCTGCGGCGGGCGGGAACAGCGGCTCCAGCCGCAGATCGGCGCCGGCCTGGGGCGGCGGCAGCGAGTCGTCGCGCAGGGCGAACGGCTGGCGGTCGCCGGCCTGGTCCTCCAGCGGCTTCAGGCGGGCCAGCAGCGCGGCGGCCTGGTCGGCGGAAAGCGGCC
>DASWWB010001019.1:0-2347 GCA_036406115.1 Herpetosiphonaceae bacterium | reverse complement strand
CGCCGGCAGCGCGCTCCTCACGCTGCTGCTCGCCGGCTGGCCGCTGCTCAAGGCGATCGAGCTGAACCGCTTCGAGGCGCTGCCCAACAGCAAAGTGGCCGCCGGCGAGTACATCCGCTCCCAGCTGCCGCGCGGCATGCCGGTGGCCGCCGAGCTGAACCCGGTCCAGTGGGCCGGCAGCCCGTCGGTGCTGCCGGTCTCCTCGCTGGCCCGCCGCGACGCCGAGTGGTACCGCCAGCGCGGCATCCGCTACCTAGTGGCCAACGAGCACGCCCGCGCCAAGGCCGACCAGGCCGATTTCGAGCGGCTGCGCGCCCAGGCGGCGGTCGCCCGCTCGTTCCCCGGCAACGACGAGGGCCACCCCGGGCCGCATATCGATATCCTCGATCTGGGCGAGCGGCTCCCGGCGCTGACGCCGCGCCCGGCCCAGTTCGGCGACCAGCTCGACCTGCTCGGCTACCAGCGCGGCGCCGGCGAGCTGCGCGCCACCTTGCAGCCGCTGGACGGGGCGGATCGGCTCAAAGCCGGCCAAAATCTGCTGCTCAATCTCTACTGGCGCGTCAAAAAGCCGCTCGGCCGCGACTACGCCCTGTTCGTCCATCTCACGGACGCCAGCGGCGCGAAGGTCGCTCAGCGCGACGCCGTCGTGCGCCAGAACGATTATCCGACCTCGCGCTGGCAGCCGGGCGAGCTGGCGATGGACATGGCCGACCTGCCGCTGCCCGCCGGGCTGGCCCCGGGAACCTATCAGCTCCGGATCGGCCTCTACGAGATGGAAACCTTCGCCCGCCTGCCGCTCCAGGCCCCCGCCGGGGCGACTGGCGACGGCGCGCTGATCTTGATGGATGTGACGATTGAACCCTGAACCCGGGCGCCTGCGCGCCGACATCCGGCTTTGGGCGATCCTCGGGCTGGCGCTGCTGGTCCGGCTGCTGGCGCTGCGCACCGGCACGGTGCTGGCCGATCTCCAGCTGGTCGGCGACGAGGGCAATTATGTCTTCAACGCCGCCGCCATGCTCGACGGCACGCTCGCCGCCCAAGACCTGGCCCTGCCGTGGATGCGCGCCCCCCTGCTGCCCCTGGCGATCGCAGGCCTGGCGCGCCTGACCGGCTCCAGCCCGCTGGTGACGATCGTGCCGATTGCGCTGCTCCATATCCTGATCAGCGTGGCGATGGCGGGGCTGGCGGCGGGGATCGCCGAGCGGCTGGCCGGCAGGCGCGCGGCGCTGCTGGCGGCGGCGATCATGGCGCTGCTGCCGGCCTGGATCTTCTATCCCCAGCTGGTCCTCTCCGAGACGCTGTACAGCTTTTTCCTGCTCTGGTCGCTGTGGCTGCTGGCGCGGCAGGAGGCGGGCAGGCCGCTGCGGCCCGGCTTCTGGCTGGCGCTGGGCGGCGTCCTGGGCCTGGCGGCGCTGAGCCGCTCGGCGATCATGACCGCGCTGCCGCTCTACTGGCTGGCCGGCTGGCTGCTGCTCGGCCGCTGGCGGCCCGCCCTCGCCGCCGCGCTGCTGACAACCGGCGCGCTGGCGCTGGTTGTCGCGCCCTGGACCTATCGCAATTATGTCGATCACCAAACCGTGGTGCTGGTCGACACGACCGGCCCCTACACGCTCTGGCAGGACAACACGCCGCTCGACCGGCCCGAGGTCAAGGCCAAGGTGATGAGCCTGCCGACCGTCGCCGAGCGCCAGGCCTTCGTCAGCGCGGCGTTCCGCGAGGAGCTGGCCCGCGATCCCGGCCGCTTCGCCGGCAACGCCGCCGCCCGCCTGCTGCGCGCGCCCCTGCCCGACCCGACCCAGATCTACCGCGACGATTGGCTGCGCACCTACCCGGACGGCAATCCGCTCTGGGCCGAGCTGTACGGCCTGGGCAGCGCCCTGAGCTACGCGCTGCTGGCGCCGCTGGCGCTGCTGGGCGGATTGGCGCTCTGGCGCGGCCGGCGCTGGGGCTCGCCGCAGCGGATCTTCGTCCTGCTGGCCGGCGGCCTGTTCGCCCACTATCTGGTCCAAACGATGACCACCCACTTCAGCCAGCGCTTTCTGGTGCCGCTGTTCCCGGCCTTCGCGGCGCTGGCGGCGAGCGCGCTGGCGGCATGGCGCCCGGTCCTGCGGCAGACTGGCGCGACCTGGGCGGGCCGGCTAGCCCTGGCCTTGATCGCGCTGTTCCTGGTCGGCGGGGCGCGCTACAACGCCCCGGCCCTCGCCATGGCCAAAGCTGATTGGCTCTGGTGGCGCGGCGCCGACTGCGCCGGCGAAAGCGATCTGGCGGCGCTGCGGGACGCGGCGGCTAGCGCCCCCAAGAACACCTGGCGCCTGACGACGGCCATCGGCCGCTGCGAGCTGCGGCT
>DASWWB010001018.1:0-2380 GCA_036406115.1 Herpetosiphonaceae bacterium | reverse complement strand
GCCCTGATGATCGGTTCGGTGCTGCTTCAGGCCGCGACCATTCGCGTCGCCGTCGCCACTCTGAATGGCGACAAGCCGTCAGCGTTCCGCGAGCTCAGCCGATCATACGGCGTCATCCTGCCGATCATCGGCTTGGCGATCGTGACAGGCTTCGGAATCGGTCTGGGAACGCTGCTGCTCATCGTGCCCGGCGTCATCCTGGCGGTGATGTGGATCGTGGCGACGCCGGCCTACGTCATGGAACGCCCAGGGGTGTTCGGCGCCCTCGGCCGCAGCCGCAATCTCACCCGCGGACACCGCTGGCCGATCTTCGGCCTCTCGGTGGTCTACTTCGTCGCCTACTTCGTCATCTCGGCCGTGTTGGGTGGGATCTTTGTCGCCGCCGCGATGATCGCCGGGGACCTCAACGGCCTGCAGATCACCTCCACAATCGCCAATGCCCTACTCGGCGCCATTTCCGGCGTCGTGACGTCCGCTGGGATTTCGTCGATCTACTACGAGCTGAGGATGATCAAGGAAGGCGTCGGCGCCGCCCAACTCGCTGCCGTCTTCGACTGATCCGTCAGGCGGCGTGCTTGTCGCGCCGCCGCCGCCCCATCAGCAGCCGTCCCTCCAGCCGTCCTCGCAGAGCAGCGTAGTAGGCGCTGAGGAAGTCGTAGTCGTCCTGATCGGGCGACGCGGTCCAGCCGATCTTGATGCTGATCCGTTCGGCCACCGCCCGCACCGTGCGCCGGTCCCGCCGGCGGATCACCTCCTCCAGCACATGCAGTTCCTTCTCGCCATACGCGTCGAGCTGCGCGGGCGTGAACGGATAGCGGGTCAGCCGCTCCGAACCCTCGACCGCCATGTCGCGCGCCAGCCCCCGGCGCGGCGTGCGCACGACCCAGGTCCCGCCGACCAGGTCGCCGATCCGCAACCGGTCGCGGTTGAACAGCGGGAACAACGCGAAGATCGCCACCCAGACCACGCCCAGCAGGTACATCCAGGCTTGGCCGCCGCCCTCCTGGGCGCGCACGGCGATCACCGACAGCGGCATGAAGACTTCCAGCTCGCGCATGGCGTTGCGGACCAGCACCGCCTCGGCCCGCAGCCGCCCGCCGTCGCGCGCGGCGACGCGCAGACCCAGCATCCGCTTGCCGGGCGTCGCCGCCGCTGCGCCCAGCTCGAAGGCGGTGAAGTAGAAGTTGCGCAGCAGGAAGGCGACCAGCAGCCAGATGACCGCGGCGATTTCCATGCCGGTCTGCCCGCCGCTGGTCACGCCGGTTGCAATGGCCAGGATGGTCAGCCCAAGCAGCGCCGCGAGGATGATCACCGTGTCGATGAAGAAGGCCGCCGCCCGCTGCCCGCCGTCGCCGATCTGCAGCCGCAGGTCGACGCCCTCGGGCGTCACGAAGGCCCGCGTGACCTTGTCGAGGGCGTCGCTCACGAGGCGATCTCCCGGCGCGGGCCGTAGAAGTAGGCGCCCCAGAGCAGCGCCGTCCCGAGCGCCACGCCGTAGCGGATCAGATCATGGTTGATCAGCTGGCGGCCGAAGCCCTCCAGAATGCCGGCGAAGAACAGCATGACCACTACGCCGGCCATCACCGCCCCCGCCGTGCGGCCCGCCGCGGCCAGCGAGTCGAGGCGCGACAGGGCGCCCGGGAACGCCAGGCTCCAACCGACCCGGATTCCGGCGGCTCCCGCCAGCATGACCGCGAACAGCTCGGTCACGCCATGGATGAGCAGCCAGCCGCCCAGTTCGAAGCCGAGCCCGCGGCTAAAGTAGAGGGACAGGAAGGCCCCCAGCGTCGCGCCGTTGTAGATCAGCAGCATCAGGCTCGGAATGCAGAACGCGAAGCCGAGCGCGAAGGCCAGCAGCGCCACCTGGGCGTTGTGGGTGAACAGGAAGGTCGCGAATACCGACAGGCCGTCGCCCGAGCCTCCGCCGTCGTAAAGCATCTGACGCAGAGTTTCGGTGGCTGCGGCCGGGTCGCGACCTCCGGCGAGGCCCTCAGGGACGAACACGTGATACCACTGGGCGTCGTGCGCAATCAGCAGTGCGGCGGCGACCGCGCCCAGGGCCGTCAGCGCCGCGGCCGCCAGCGTCTCGCGCCAGACGCTGCGCACGGCGGCCGGCCAGTCCCCTTGGAAGAACCCGCCCAACCGCTCCAGCAAGGTCGAACGCGAGCCGTAGACGAAGAAGTAGGCCCGCGCCGACAGCACCTCCAGATAGTCGATCAGGCTGCGGTCCAGCGAGGTCTCACGCGCCACGCTGAGCGCCGAGAGCGTGGAGCGGTAGAGGACGGGGATCGCCAGCAACTCGTCGTCGGTCAGGCTCGCCGCCGACCGCTTCTCGACACGGTCCATCAGCCGCTCGAGCCGCTTCCAATCGGCTTCCCGC
>DASWWB010001017.1:0-4226 GCA_036406115.1 Herpetosiphonaceae bacterium | reverse complement strand
GGGTGGACCCCGCCGCGTTTCGCCTGCGAGCTAGCCCAAGAGCGGCTCCAAGACCTGGTTGAGGGGCAGTTCCCGTCCGCCCTGCCAGGCCGCCTCATAGCCGGGCTGGTCGATCTGGCTCAGGGCCGACTCGCGGGTGGCGTCGGTCAGCATCTGGTCGAGCGGCGAGGTGGCCGCGCCGATCGTCGCGCGCAGGGCCGCCGCCGTCCCCAGCAGCGAGGCTGCCTGGCCGCCCTGGCCGGTGGCGGCGAGCAGTTGCGCGAAGGCCTCCAGGCCGCGGATCATGCCGAATTTATCGGCGTGCTGATGGCGCAGGCGCAGGCTTTCCGTCAGCAGGCGCTGGGCGGCGGCAGGATCGTGGGCCAGATCAAGCCGGCCCAGGGTTTCCAGCACCTCGGCTATGAGCGAGGGATCGTCGATCTCGTGGGCCATCGGCAGCGCCCGGCCGAGCAAATCCCTGGCCTGCGCGTGCTGGCCCTGGTAGAAGGCGAGCCGGCCCAGGTTGTTGAGCGAGATGGCCATGCCCCAGGTGTCGCCCAGCTGCTCGCGCATCGCGATGCCCTCGGCGTAGTATTCCTCGGCCCGGGCGAAGCGCGCCTCGTCGAGCGAAAGCTCGCCCAGGTTGCTGAGCGTGTTGGCCAGGCCCCACTGGTCGCCGATCTGGCGGTAAATCGGGATGCACTCCTCGTAGTAGGCGGTGGCCCGCTCGTACTCGCCGCGCAGCGAGGCGATGATGCCCAGATTGTTGAGCATCGCGCTGACGCCGCGCTGGTCGTCCAGCTCGCGGCGGAGCGCCAGGCTGGTCTGGTAGGCCTCGCTCGCCGGCTCGTAGTCGCCCTGGCCGAAGGCCAGCAGGCCCAGGCCGTGGAGCAGGCGGGCGCGCAGCGCCGGGCCGATCGACAGCTCGTGGGCCAGCGCGCCGGTGATCCACTGCCGGCCTTCGGTGAGGTGGCCGTGGACGAACCAGAAGCGGGCCAGGGCGGCGCCGAGCCTGCCTGCCAGCTCGGGGGCGTTGGCGCTGCTCCAGCCGAGGGCGGCGCGCAGATTGTGATGCTCGCCCTCCAGCCGGTCAAGCCAGCGCTGCTGCTCGGCGGTGCGCAGCAGCGGCTCGGCCTCCTCGGCCAGCGCGGCGTAGTAGGCGGCGTGGGCGCTTTGCAGGCGCTGGATCTCGCGGCGCTTGGTCAGGCGCTGGCGGGCGTACTCGTGGATCGCGTCGAGCATCGCGAAGCGGACCTGGCCCTCCTTCAGCTCCTCGCGCAGCAGCAGGTGATTGGCTTGGAGCAGCGCCAGCGTGTCGCCCACGTCCAGCGCCAGATCGTTCATCGGGTTGCAGATGGCGCGGGCCGACTCCAGCGTGCAGCCGCCCTCGAAGATGCCGAGCCGGGCGAACAGGCCGGCGGCGCCGACGCCCAGCAGCTCGCAGATCCAGTCAAGGACCGGGCGCAGCGTGTCTTCGCGCGAGTTGCCGCGGCGGATGGCGCGGGCGACGGAGAGGCGGTTTTGCAGCATCACCAGCATGTCGCCGGGGAAGTAGCGCTTGCTCTGGGCCGCCACCAGCTCGATCGCCAGCGGCAGGCCCTCCAGCCGGTTGCACAGCTCGATGACCGAGGGCGCGATCAGCTCGGTCAGGGCGAAGGTCGGCTGGGCCTCGCGGGCGCGCTCGACGAACAGCGCCACCGCCGGGATCTGGGCCAGGGCGTCGAGCGGCAGGCGCTGGCCGGCGGCCGGCATAGCCAGCGGCGGCACGGCGAAAATGTGCTCGGCGGGCAGCTCAAGCGGGGTCTGGGAGGTGACGAGCAGCTTGAGGCCGGCGGCGGCCTCGATCAGGAGCTGGAGGGCGGCGGCGGCCTCGATCAGCTGCTCGAAGTTATCGAGCACCAGCAGCAGCTTTTTGCTCGCCAGCGCCTCGCCCAGGGTTTGGCTGAGCGCCTGGCCTCCCTGCTCCTTGACGCCGAGCACGTGGGCGATCGTCGAGACCAGCAGCGCCGGATCGGTGACCGGGGCCAGCGCCACGAAATAGACGCCGTCGGCGAACTCGTCGATCAGCTCGACGGCCACCTGGAGCGCCAGGCGGGTCTTGCCGGTGCCGGAGGCGCCGAGCAGCGTCAGCATGCGGGTCTCGGTCTGGCCGAGGGCGGCGCAAATCTCGCGCACCTCCTGGTCGCGGCCGATCAGCGGCGTAGGCTGGATGGGCAGATTGTGCGGGCGGATATCGAGGGTGTTGAGCGGCGGGAAGCCGGCCGGACCCCAGGGCGCGGCGGCCTGGAACAGCTGCTCGGTGCGATAGAGGTCCTTGAGCCGGAAGTGGCCGAGGTCGCTGATCGACAGCTCGGGCGGCGCCTGGTTCTCCAGCGATTCGTGGGCGCTGGCCGAGAGCAGGATCTGGCCGGGATGGCCGGCGGCCAGGATGCTGAGGGCGCGGGTGTAGGTCGGGCCGAAGTAGACGCCGTTGCGCTCCTGGACCCGGCCGGAGTGGAGCGCGATCGTCACGCCGGTGCGGTGGCGCCCGCTGTCGGCGCCGGCGTAGATGTGGCGCAGGGCCTGGACGGCGGCCTGGAGCGCCGGCGGCGTCGCGCTGAAGGCGCCGTAGATCTCGCCGCCGCTGTCGGTGAAGACGCTGCCGCCCTGGCTGGTGATGGCTTTACGGAGCAGATCCGCGCGGCGCCCGCCGCCCGGCTGGTGGATGCGAGCGCAAAAAAAGGTAACCGTGCCTTTGGGGAAGCGTGCCATGAGATCGACTCCGTATCATTAGTGATGGGTGATAGGCGAACGCGGGGCGCGTTTGATCATTATAACAAAAGCGACGGCCCCGCGCCGAGCGTCGCGCTGGGACCGTCTGACAAGCTGTCGTTGCTGCTGGTTATTTCTTCTCGGCGGGCTTCTTCTTGGTCTGCTCTTTCTTCTTGTCGTGGTCTTTCTTCTGCTTGTTGATGTTCTTGGGAGATTTGTCGCCCATTTCTGGCCTCCTCGTGGTTGTTGATAAAGCCAATCAGGTGGGGCAATCCCGCGCCATCGCCAGCCGCTCTGCCTGGCGCCCGCCGGTTGTTATGTGGGCGATGATAGCACAGCCCGCTCGCGCCGCGCAATCAGTCCTCGGACGGGCCGGCTGACCCGTCGCGCCGGGGCACCAGGGCGCGCACCCAGGCGTAGGCCAGCAGTACGAGTGGCGTGACGCACCAGAGCGCGCGCAGACTCTGCCCGACCAGCGCCGCCTCCACGTCGCGCTTGACCACGCGGGCCGGCGTCGTCTCGGCGTAACCATAACGGGTTCCTTCGGACCGGACTGGCGAGGCGTCAACGATGACCATGCTGCCGCCGTTGGCGAAGCTCCAGTCGGCGTCGCTGTGGGCGGGGGCGTCTTCGAGCAGCGCGACGATTCGCGCGCCTTTGTCGACGAACGGGCCGCGGCTGTGGGGCCACGGAGGGCAGTGGCCATGAGTGTGATTGTCGACCGACAGTACCGCGCCGCCCCAGCCCTTCCAATATTCATCGACCCGCAGCGTGAGCGTGTCAGGCCCTGCCTCGATCACCTCGCCCACGGCGATGACCTCGGCTTGCCGCACATCGGATTCGAACGACGGCCCGTCCAAAATGATGCAGGCGGCGGCTGCCCGCGGCCAGGCGAACAGGGCGATGATCAACACTCCGGCGGCCCAACGAATGCGGCGCATGGCACTCTCCTTTGTGGTTTACGCAATGGGCAGGCGGCGCTCCCGCCAAACTTCGCTTCCTGGCGCCGCGCAATCAGTCCTCGGACGGGCCGGCCGCAGCGTCGAGCGCGTCGAGCCGGCGCAGCTTGGCGTAGCGCCGGAACGCATAGGCCGCGAACGCGCCCAGCGCCGCCGCGACGACCCACCAGGCCTCGCGCGGGATAGGCCGGCGCGCGCCGAGCTCGCCGAGTTTCGCTTCGAGATGGCGCTTGACGGCGGCGCCGCTCGGCAGCCCGTCGGGGATTTCGGCGTTGCGCGCCGGATTCTGGACGACGGTGACGCCGTCGGTGGCGAAGCGCAGGCCCGCCAGCTCGCCTGCGGCCGCCGGTTGCAGCAAGGCCACGATGCGCTGGCCCTTTGAGATTTTCGGCCAGTTGACATAGTTGTTGTCGCAGCCGGTTCGCCGGCGGCTGTCGATGACCAGCTCGGGGCTGAAGCCTCCCCCTTGCCAGTACTCCTCAACGCGCAGAACCACTGTGTCCGATCCCGTCTCGGCGATCTCTCCCAGCACGATCA
>DASWWB010001016.1:0-4214 GCA_036406115.1 Herpetosiphonaceae bacterium | reverse complement strand
TGGCCGGCCGCGCGGCGCCCGAGAAGGCGATCTGGCCGAGGACGCCGGAGCGGAACCAGGCGTTGAGCGCCAGCGTGTCGGGGCCGCCCAGCTCGGGGCGGATGGACCTGGCGAAGGCTTGCACCAGGCTGATCTCCCCGCCGAGCTCGCGCAGCGCCGCGGCGTGGTGGACGCAGCTGTCGGCGACCAGGGCGCCGCGATAGCCGCCGGCGTGGCGCCAGGGCGTCGAGCTGAAGCCCTCGCTGGTGTTGGCCCACAGCTGGCCGGTCAACCCGATCGAGACAATCTCGCCCAAGAGGCCGGCGTCCATCCAGCGCCGGGCCTGGCGCAGGTCGTCGCGGTAGTGGAAATTCTCGGCGACCGCGATCACCGTCGGCGCGCCGCGCAGCTCATCAGCCAGCAGCTCGGCCTCGGGCAGATCGGCGGCGATCGGTTTTTCGCACAGCGCGTGCTTGCCCGCCGCCACCGCCGCCCGCAGCATCGCCGCGTTGAGGTGGATCGGCAGCGCGATCACCACCGCGTCGACCGCCGGATCCGCCAACAGCTCGCGATAGTCGCCGGTGACGCGCCGGCAGCCGGTCAGCGCGGCGGTGGCGGCGGCGGCGGCGGGATCCGCGTCGCAGATCAGCTCGACGCGGAAGCGGCCCGGCAGCCGCTCGATTGCCGGCCAGTGGAGCTGGCGGACCGCAAGGCCCGCGCCGAGGAACCCCAGCCGGACGCTGCCCATCAGCGCTTCTCGGCCGGCCCGCTGCCCTCGGGTTGGCGCCGCCGCAGCAGGCGCGGCCGCCGGCGCAGGCGCTGGGCGAAGGTCACATGGCCGGCGGCCAGCCGCTCCTCGCGCCGGGCCTTGCGCTTGGGCCGCTCGAAGCGGAAATAATCGTAGCCGGCCAGGCTGATGCCCGCCACCACCACCGCTGCGGCGAGGAGCGTCGAGGCCAGCGTCGCGTTGTCGCGGCGCAGCAGACTCACGATAAACGCCCCGGCGATCATGATCCAGCCCAGCGCGCCCTGCCAGCGCCGCTCCCGAAAGACGATCACCGCGACGACTGCGAACAGCGTCAGCAGGCCGATCACCAGAATCTCTGTGTTTGTCATCAGATCAACTCCTCGCCGCCCAAAAACCGGAGCGCGTAGTTAATCATGGGCCAAAAGCGTTGGTTTGACAAGTTCGGAGGCGCGCAGTATCTTATACCTTGTAATGCAAAGTATGCAGAAAGATAAGGTATGCAATGTTTGAACGCGAGCTTCTGAAAGGCAGCTTGGGGCTCATGCTCCTGGCGCTGATGGAGCAGGGGCCGATGTATGGCTATCAGATCGCCAAAGAGGTCCGGGCTCAAACCAACGATGTCATCGATCTGAAGGAAGGTTCGCTGTATCCCGCATTGCATCGCCTTGAGAAAGAGGGCGTGATCGAAGGCTTCTGGCAGCGGCGCGAGGATGGCGTCGACCGGCGCTACTACCGCCTGACGGCGCTGGGTCAACAGGCCTTGGACGAGCGGCGGGCGCAGTGGGATCGCTTTAGTGCAGCAGTTTCAAAGGTGGTATCGAATGGCTAGCTTCAACGAAAGCTACTTTGCCGAGCTTGAATCGGAACTTGGCGCCCTGAGCGCCGAAGAGCGCGACTCGATCCTGCGCGAGCTGCGCAGCCACACCGAGGACGCCCAAGCTGACGGCTGCGCCGACGCCGACGCGGCGCTGCGCCTGGGCCTGCCCACGCGCGCCCAGTGGGTCGGCCGCCAGCTGCGGCGGGTCCACGCCGCCACCCAGCGCGAGGCCCGCAAGCGCCGCTCGATGCTGGCGATCGGCAGCTGCATCGCCATCGCCGCGCTGATCCTGTCGTTCATCTGGCCCTGGCTGCAAACCGACGGCCGCGTGGTGGCCTTCGTCCTCGGCGGGCTGGCCGCCGTCTGCGCCGTGCTCTCGCTGGTCGGGATCTGGGTGCCCAAGCCGCGCCTGGGCCGCTGGCTGGTCTGGAGCGGCTCCGCCGGCCTGACCTTGATCGGCGTCCCGCCGCTCTTCACGTTCGGCAGTTTCTATCTGATCTGCGGCCCGCTGCTGCTGGTCACCGGCATGCAGTTGAAACGGGCCTGAGCCCGCCCTGGAGAAGCAATAAGGAGTCGCTTGTGATTAACGAATCCGTGGCGCCGACGCAATTGTCCGGCCCCTGGACCCGCGAGGCCCGCGAGCGCGCCATCGCCGATGAGGTCAAGCTGGCCTACATCGAATATTTCCGCAAGGCCGTCAAGGTCCGCAACTGGATCCCGTGGGACGATCTGCCGCTCAAGGAGATGGAGGAGCGCGGCGGGATGCTCAGCGAGGACACCGTCACGCTCATCCAGAGCTTCCTCGGCGTCGAGGATTATGTGGGCGACTACGTGCTGGACGGCCTCAACATCGTCCACGGCCGCCGCGAGCGCCGCAACCTCCAGCTCCAGTGGGGCGCCGAGGAGTCCAAGCACGCCGAGGCCTGGGAGCTGGTGCTGCTGCACTCCGGCGTCCGCACCCAGGACCAGCTCGACGCCTACCGCGACCGCGTCGCCGAGCACCACTGGACGATGGGCCAGAATCACCCCGGCTTCGACACGCCGCTCGGCCTGGCGGTCTACGCGATGGTCCAGGAGCGCGCCACGTTCTTCAACTACGACGAGCTGCGCAAGCGCATCCGCTCCGAGTACGGCCTGCCCGAGCAGAGCACCGAGGAGGAGCGCAAGCGCGGCAAGCAGATCGGCGCTGCCGCCGCCTTCAAGATTGTCTCGATCGATGAGATCGCCCACCACGGCATGTTCCTGCGCGTGGTCGACATCCACAAGAAATATTTCCCCTACGAGACGCTGGACATGGTCTTCCGCGTGCTGAACGGCTTCAACATGCCGGCGCTCTACATCCTGCCCGACGAGGACAAGATGAAGGAGGCGCTGGAGCGGACCCGGCTCTACACGCCGCTCAAGCACGGCCGCTCGGTCGCCAACCCGGTGCTTGACGCGCTGGGCTTCGACAACAAGCGCGCCCTGGAGCGGGCCGTCCAGGCCTCCAAGCTGCTCCCCACCGGCCTCGGCCCCGGGGAGGTGGCGATCTCCCGCTCCGGCGAGTTCGTGGTTTCGATGGACTCTCCGCCGGCTGCGGAAGCCAGCGTCACTGCCAACTAAATCCGCCGACCAGCAAGCCGAACGGCCCGGAGCGCGCTCCGGGCCGTTCGCCGTTTTAGCCAGCGGGACGATCGGCCAGCACCGCCGCCAGCCGCCGCGCGTCGCGCCAGAGCGCCAGCGGGCCGGGATCGGGCTCGATCCAACCATCCAGATCCATCAGCCGCGTGGTGTAGCGGGATTGGATCACGCGGCGCTGATCCAGCAAGGCGCGCCAGTCGGCCAGCGCCGCCAGCCGCCCGGTGATCGTGGTCCAGCGGCGGCGGGCGACGGCCTGGGCCATGGCCAGCGCGTCGTAGGCCACGATCGCCGGCCAGTCGCGGCGCAGGATCGGTGCCGGCAGGCAGCGCAGGAGCAGGCGCAGCCGGTTGCGGCCGAGCAGCCAATTTTTGAGCGGCGAGCCCTCGCCGCCGGTCGCCGAGTAGATGTGGGTCGCGATCGCGCCGGGAGCCAGCGCGCAGCCCCACCCGCGACCGCGCAGCCGCCAGGCCAGGTCGGCATCCTCCAGATAGGCGAAATAGCCCTCGTCGAACACGCCGACATCTTGCAGCGCCTCGCGGCGGAAACAGGCAGCGCCGCCGCTGGCGCCGAAGACCGGGCGGGGAGCGTCCGGCAGCGCCGAGACTGGCTCCAGGGCGCCGGCGTCGAGCGCCAAGCCGTTGCGCAGCATGCGGATGCCGGCCGAGGCGACGAGATCGGGCTGGTGGGCGAATGTCAGCGCGCCGGCGGCGCACCCCAAGGTCGGATCGGCCTCCAGCGGCGCGGCCAGGCGCTCCAGGAAATCAGGGCTGGTCGCGGCGGCATCGTTGTTGAAAAGCGCCAGATAGCGGCCGCGCGCCGCCAGCAGCCCGGCGTTGACGCCGCCGCTGAAACCGCGGTTATGCGCCAGCGCCAGCAGCCGGACCTGCGGCCAGCGCTCGGCCACGTAGCGGGCCGAGCCGTCGCGCGAGCCGTTGTCGACCAGGATGATCTCGCAGTTGGCGGTTTGGCGGATGAGCGAATCGAGGCAGCCCGGCAGCAGGTCCCGGCCGTTCCAGTTGAGCACGATCACCGAGATGTCGGGGGCGGGAT
>DASWWB010001015.1:0-2905 GCA_036406115.1 Herpetosiphonaceae bacterium | reverse complement strand
TGCTGGTTTTCGCGCTGGAGATCCGAGCTGCCGGTGAGATTGCCGATGGTGTCGCCGAGCGCGCGCCGGGCGGAGCTGAACCCTGCCTGGACCGGGGCCAGCGCCTTGCTCGCGGGGCCGATGACTGGCGCCAGCAAGCCCTGGCGGTCAAGGATGGTGAGCAGGATCGTGAGGCAGAACAGCCACAAGAGCAGCGTGCGCGGCCGCCGAGTTGCGCTGTTTCGCCGTTCAGCGCGATAGGTCATGGGCGGCCTCGGCTATGATCGCTTGATGCGGCGGGTTTCCAGGCTCCGCTTGAGCGTCTCGTGGTACTTGTCGAACTCCTCGACCATCTTGCCGGTGCCGCGGGCGACGCACGAGAGCGGGTCCTCGGCGACATAGACCGGCATCTTGGTCTCGGCGGCGATGCGCTTGTCCAGGCCGCGCAGCATCGAGCCGCCGCCGGCGAGGGTGATGCCGTACTCCATGATGTCGGCCACCAGCTCGGGCGGCGTCTCCTCAAGGGCGGCGCGCACCTCGGCCACGATGTTCGAGACCGGGCCGGAGATGCCTTCGCGCAGCTCGACGCTGCTGATCTCGATCGCCTTGGGCAGGCCGGTGAGCAGGTCGCGGCCGCGCAGAGTGACCTTGATCTCCTCCTCCAGCGGGTAGGCGGAGCCGGCGGCGATCTTGGCTTTCTCGGCCATGCGCTCGCCGATCAGCAGATTGTACTCGCGGCGGGCGAAGGCGATGACCGCTTCGTCGATCTCGTCGCCGGCGGTGCGCAGCGAGTGATTGATCACGATGCCGCCGAGCGAGATCACGGCGACCTCGGTCGTGCCGCCGCCGATGTCGACGATCATCGAGCCGGTCGGCTCGCTGACCGGCAGCCCCGCGCCGACCGCCGCCGCCATCGGCTCCTCGACCGGGTAGGCCTCGCGGGCGCCGGCGTTGATCGCGGCGTCGCGGGCGGCCCGCTTCTCGACGTCGGTCACGCCCGAGGGCACGCCGACCACCACGCGCGGCCGCGGGCTGATGAAACTGCTGACCTGGTCGTGAGCGGCGCGGAAGAAGTGCTTCATCATTTTCTCGACCACGTCGAAGTCGGCGATCACGCCGTCTTTCAGCGGGCGCACAGCGATGATGTTGCCGGGGGTCTTGCCGACCATCGCCTTGGCGGCGGCGCCGACCTCCAGCACCTCTTTGCTGCGCTTGTCGATCGCCACCACCGAGGGCTCGGCAATGACAATGCCTTTGCCGCGCACATAGACCAGCGTGTTGGCGGTCCCCAGGTCGATCCCCAGGTCGCGGCTAAAGGCGCCAAAAACTGCACTCAGTAAACCAGCCATTGCTGCCAGCTTTCTCTATATGGTTGGGTGTTCAAAGCCATGACGATATCACCTTGGGATGTTCCCAAGGCGGCGCCATTATAGCATAGAGATGGGCTATTCCGCGTTCGCCCCAGCCGGGGCCAGATGATAGGCTCCTGAGAAAACGCGGTCCCAACCGGACGCGGCTGGCCGTCGGGGCCTTACGGGGGCCTGTCGTACGGCTGCGCTGCGTGCGGGGCATCGATTCAGGCGACGGGGACTGATACATCTATTATACCAGATCCGCGCCGATATTATGTCGATTCCGAAAGCAGGCCGAATTCCCGCCGGACCTCGGCGCTGTGCTCGCCCAAAAGCGGGGGCGGCCGGCGGATGGAAGCCGGCGTGTCCGAGAATTTGAACGGAATGCCCACCAGCTTGAGGTCGCCGATCGTCGGATGGGCGACGGTGACGACCATCTCGCGGGCCAGCACCTGCGGGTCGCGCAGCACCTCGGGGACCGTCCGCACGGCGCCGGCCGGCACGCCCGCCGCAGAGATCAGCGCCACCCAGTGGGCGGCGGGCGCGGTTGCGAAGTGGGCGGCCAGCAGGCCGATCAGCTCCTCGCGGGCGGCGATGCGCCGCGGATTGGTGGCGAAGCGCTCGTCGGCCGCCAGGTCGGGCCGGCCGATCGCCGCGCACAGTTTGCGCCACTGGCCGTCGTTGCCAACGCCGAGCGCGAAATCGCCGTCGCTGGCGGCGAACGACTGGTAGGGCACGATCGTCGGGTGGCCGTTGCCCAAGCGCGGCGGCTCCTCGCCCGTCACCAGGTGGGCGCTGGCGACATTGGCCAGCCAGGCGACCTGGGTCTCCAGCAGCGAGATGTCCAGGTGCTGGCCGCGGCCGGTCCGCTCGCGGGCGTAGAGCGCCGCCAAGATCGCGTTGGCGGCCATCATGCCGGTGGTCAGATCGACGATCGCCACGCCGGCCTTGGAGGGCGGACCCGCGACCGGGCCGGTGATCGACATCAGGCCGCCGGTGGCCTGGATCACGAAATCGTAGCCGGCCAGCTCGCGGTCGGGGCCGGTCGCGCCCATGCCGCTGACCGTGAGGGTGATCAGGCGCGGATTGGCGGCGCGCAGCTCGTCGAGGCCGAGGGCGAGCCGCTCCAGCGTGCCGGGCCGGAAGTTCTCGACCAGCACATCGGCCCGGGCGGCGATCCGCCGCACCAGCTCGGCGCCGTCCGCCGCCTTGAGATCGGCGACCGCCGAGCGCTTGTTGCGGTTGACCGCCAGGTAGTAGGCGCTCTCGCCGCCGGCGAAGGGGGGCCCCCAGCGGCGGGTGTCGTCGCCGGCGGGATGTTCGAGCTTGATCACGTCGGCGCCCAGGTCGCCCAAAATCATGGTGCAGTACGGGCCGGCCAGCACCCGCGAGAGGTCGAGCACCAGCACGCCGGCCAGCGGCGCCTCGGAGTTGGTCACGGCGGTCATCCTTTCAAGGCCAGCAGGGGCCCGACGCGGGCGGCTGGCGGCAGGGCGGCATTATAACCGCGCTTGCCAGTCGGTGCTACAATACAAGCAGCTATTGGTTTGATAGGAGGAACCGGCGTGATCGAT
>DASWWB010001014.1:0-1768 GCA_036406115.1 Herpetosiphonaceae bacterium | reverse complement strand
CGCGAGATCAGGAATCTCAATAATATGCAGGCCGCCCAACTGCTCCTTCGTATCGGCATAGGGCCCGTCCAGCACCTGGGTCGTTCCATGAGCGACCCGGACCGTCGTGGCAGCCGCTGCGGGATGTAAGCCCATCGTGGTGGTCAGGACCCCCGCCACCACCATCGCGTCAAGATAGGCCTGATAGGCACCAAGCCACGTATCCTGCTCCGCCGGCGAGAGCTGCGTCCATCCGGCATCGGTCACATAGTCCAAAAGCGCATACTGCATGCACAACCTCCATCGTGCGGCGCGGCGGAACCGCATCCGTCTATAGTCATGACGATTCGCCGCCGGCGATTTCGACAGCCATCGACACGCATGGGTGAGCATGATCGAAGCCAGTGCTCCCCCGGTCCACGTGCGGGCGCCGGCGCCGGGCATGGGCGGGGGTGCGACTTCCGAGATGATCATCCTCGCACACATTCTGACAGACCTGACGGGCCACCACGCCGATACGCCGGCGGCCACGGCGCGCTTCACCCACGGGAAACAGCACCCTATCGTCCGTTGCGGGCCAGTGCGCTGGCGGCTGGGTGGGCCAGGCCGCAGCACCGACCAGCGCGTCCCGTTCCGCACCGCCGTCTGGAGCTGCTGAAGGGTCCCGCCGCACGCGGACGATGTCATAGCCACCGGCGCCGTCAGCCAGCTGTCTCCCGTCACAAGCGCTCCAGAGTCCCGGCTGACGATCGCCCCCCCCAGGGGGCACGATGGGAGGGAGTCAGACCTGCGTCGGCTTCCCCACGGCTGCTCCCAGCCTCGCCACCATCCCCCGAGTCTCCCACCACTCCACGTCAATCAAAACCCTTGACACCTCATATCCCTGAGTGTTGCTCGGAGGGAGCGCACAATAGGACAGATCACCCTGTTATTTTTGAAAGAGTGCATACTCCGAGTCACACTGATGCACTCCTCGACACTGTACTGTGTCAACAGTTTCAAGGCTCGTATGGCCTGAGGATTTCCCCTGTTTTGTCGCAGAGATCCACCCGCGCCCCTCCGACGATGCGCCAGAGAGGCGTTGACAAGGGCGTTAGCAATTCGCTATAATCGCTATGAAATGATATCGATGCATCGATATCATTTCATAGCGATTGATATGTTTTGATAAGGAGCTGCCCATGACCACAGCATCCAGCGATAAAACGATCCTGCAACTGCTCCAGGAGGATCAGCCGCTCATACAGGATGAGCGCCGGCTCGCCGGCTCGATCGTCATTCGGGGTGACCCCTTTCTGGCGATTGGCTTTGATCATGGCAATGATGCCGCCAAGGTGGCCATCCTCAACGCCAAGTCAAAACTGATCACCCTGCGCATTCCGACGGCCTACCAGACGGCCCAGCTGGTGCGCGGCGGGACGGGGATTATCGGATATCAGGTCAATGGCGGGCCGGCCTTCTGGATCGGTGATGCCGCCATTCAGAACGATGGCGATGCGCTCCCCATTGGCTCAACCGCCCAGCGCCTCAGCGATCTGCGCCAGCGCGAGTTTAATATGGCGGCGCTGGTCGAGACCCTGGTGGCCGCTGGCTACAGCCCGGGCACCTACCGAATTGCGCTCGGCTTTGCCATCCCCAACGATGAGATTGTGCCGCAGCGGGGCGGCAAGCGCGACGAGCGCCTGGGGGTGGCAGAGGAAACCCAGGCGGCGCTCAAAGAGTGGGTCAAAAACCAGCGCGCCCAGATTGTCCGGACCGATCTCGATAACCGCAGCACCAACTGGACGCT
>DASWWB010001013.1:0-2115 GCA_036406115.1 Herpetosiphonaceae bacterium | reverse complement strand
AGCGGGATGATCCGGGCCGGCTCGGCACGCTCCGCCAGGCCGTAGCGGGCCAGGTTTTGCATGATGCGCTCGCGGGCGGCTTCGGGCGAATCGGCGCGCACCAGGCAGTGGACGGCGGCGTCGGTCTGGGCCAGCAGCTCGACGAGCAGATAGGCGCCCAGGAAGCCGGTCGCGCCCGTCAGCAGCGCGGCGCGCGGCGGGGATCCTGGCGGCGGCCCGGCGTCCGGCGGGCTGATCTCCGGCCCGAGCGCGGCCTCGGCGAGGAGGTCGATCGGCGTCTCAAGCGGCTGGCCGTTGAGCGCGCTGACGACGACGCGGGCGAACTCGGCGACGGTCGCGGCCTCGAACAGCCGCCCGACCGGGATTTTGATCGGATAGGCCTCCTGGACGCGCTGGACCAGGCGCAGGGCCAGCAGCGAGTGGCCGCCCAGGTCGAAGAAATTCTGGTCGACGCCGACCGACGGCAGCTCCAGCACCTCGGCCCAGATCCGGGCCAGCGTCTCCTCGATCGTGTTGCGCGGCAGCATGAACGGCGTTTCGGCCGGGGCGCCGGCGTAGGGCGGCAGCAGGCGCCGGTTGACCTTGCCGTTGCTGGTCAGCGGCAGCGCCTCCAGCTGGACGAAGCCGGCGGGGACCATATAGTCCGGCAGGCGGCTCCTGAGCCAATCGCGGAGCTGGGGCGCCAGCGGCTCGGCGGCGGAGCTGGCGACGTAGGCGATCAGCCGCGTGTCGCCGGCGGCGGTCTGGGGCAGCAGGCAGGCGTCGCTGACCTGCGGATGCTGGCGCAGCGCGGCCTCGATCTCGCCGGGCTCGATCCGGTAGCCGCGCACCTTGAGCTGATCGTCGGCCCGGCCCAGGAATTCGAGCGCGCCGTCGTTGCGGACGCGCGCCAGGTCGCCGGTCGCATACAGCCGCTCGCCGGGCCGCGCGGCGAAGGGATGGGGCACGAAGCGCTGGGCGGTCAGCGCCGGCTGGCCCAGGTAGCCGCGCGCCAGCCCGGCGCCGCCGATGTAGATCTGGCCGGGCGCGCCCGCCGGGGCCGGCTGCAGCCCGGCGTCGAGCACATAGACCTCGACGTTCGGCAGCGGCCCGCCGATCGGCAGCGGCCCGAGGTCGCGCGCCCGCAGCAGCGCCTCGGTCGCGATGCAGTGGGTGGCGCAGATCGTCGTTTCGGTCGGCCCGTAGTGGTTGGCGAACAGCTCAGTCTGCGGGAACAGCTCCAGCCAGGCCATGACGCTGGCGGCGCTCGGGCTGTCGCCGCCGAGGATCAGCTGGGTGACGCCCAGCACGCCGGGATCGGGGTCCAGCTCCAGCAGTTCGTTGCACCAGTGGTTCCAGAGCGCGGTCGATGAGACAATCGCGGTGACGCCGAGCGCGGCGCAGAAGTCGATCAGCGCCGGCGCGCTGAGGGTGCCCGGCGCCGGATGGAGGACGACGCCCGCCCCGCGCAGCAGCGGCGGGAAGATCGCCTCGCCGGCGGCGTCGAAGCTCAGCGGCGGCATGCCCAGCACGCGCGCCGGCGGCGCGAAGCGGTGGATCTGGCCCGAGGCGCGGGCGAAATTCGCCAGGCCGGCGTGCGGCACCATCACGCCCTTGGGCTGGCCGGTCGAGCCCGAGGTGTAGATGACGTACGCCAGATCGTCAGGCCCGGCGCCGCCGCAGACCGGCCCGGCGGGCTGGCTGGCGATCGCGGGCCAGTCGCGGTCCAGGCACAGCACCGGGCCGGCGTAGTCGGCGAAGCGCTCATGCCAGGCGGCTTTGGTCAGCACGGCGGCGGCCCCGGTGTCGGCCAGCATGAACTGGAGGCGGGCCGGCGGCGCAGTGACATCGAGCGGCACGTAGGCGGCGCCGCTCTTGAGGACGCCGAGCAGGCCGACCACGCTTTCCGCCGAGTTCTCGCAGGCGATGGCCGCGAACGCGCCCCTGCCGATGCCCAGCGCCCGCAGGTGGCGCGCGAGCTGGTTGGCGCGGCCGGTCAGCTCGGCGTAGGTCAGGCTGGCCTCGGCGGTGGCGACGGCGATCGCGTCAGGCGTCAGGCCCGCCTGCTCGTCAATCAGCTCATGGACCGGGCGCCGGTCGGCGAAGGGCGCCGGGGCCGTCGCCCACTCGCCGAGC
>DASWWB010001012.1:0-8533 GCA_036406115.1 Herpetosiphonaceae bacterium | reverse complement strand
GACCGCCAGCGCGATCAGCACCGCCCAGCCCGCCTTAACCGCCGGCGGATGGGGGACGGGCACATCCAGCACAATAAAACCGGGCTCCTGCGCCAGCGAGGCAATGCCCGCCGGCGGGCCAACGAGCAGCAGGGCGTCGCCAGCCTGAAGGCGGAAATCGCCAATATCCGTGCGGTAGCTGCGGCCGCCGCGCCAGACGCCGACCGCCGTGACGCCGAATTTGGAGCGAAACCGCAATTCCTTGAGGGTCATACCGAGCGCAGGCGAGCGCGGCGCAATGATCACTTCGGTCAGCTGTACGGCCAGTTCCGTCATGGCTGTGCGGTACTTCCCGTTTCGGCCGATGTTCGTCCCGTAGTCAGCAAGCGCGCGAACGCGATCCTCGGCGCCCAAAACGAGCAGGATATCATTGGCTGCGAGCCGTTCCTGTGGATCGACCGACAGCTTGGCCTCCCGCCCGTGCCACAAGGCGATCACGGTGGTGCCGTACTGGGCGCCGATGTGGGTTGCGAGGAGAGGCTGATTGATCCAGGGGGAGCCGGGAAGAATGCGGACCTCCCACAGTCGCTCCGCCAGCGCATAGGTCTGCACGAGGTCCGGGCGCGCTAGCATACTGCGCCCGATCGTCTCCCGCACCGGCAGCAGTCGGCGGCCGATGGTGGCGAGGTAGGCCAGTCCCACCAAGACCGTGATGCCACCGATCGGCAGGAAGTCGAGCATGCGCAATGGTGGCAGCCCCTGCGCCTGCAAGCTCCCGCTGAGAATGATATTGGCCGTGGTAAACAGGGTTGCCTGGCCTCCCAGGAGGGTGCTAAAGGCAAGGGGCATCAGCAGCTTGCTTGGCGGCCGTCGCGCCTGATGCGCGACGCGGACTGCGGCTGGCAGGAGGACCGCACCAGCGGCGATGTTATTCATGGCCAACGACAGCAGTGCCCCTGCTCCCATAAACAGCAGCACCATGTGCCGTTCGTTCGATCCACTCACCGCAATCAGGTGATCCGCAATCCAGGTGACGACGCCGGTGCGCTCGAGGGCTGCGGTGATCACAAAGAGCCCGATGATGGTCATAACCGCTGGCCGACTAAAGCCAGCCAGCGCCTGATCCGCGGTAAGAACGCCGGTGAGTCCCAGCGCCAGCAGCGCCAGCAGGCCGACCAAATCGGGGGGCAGCCGCTGCGAGAAAATACCGCCGATGGCCCCGCCCAGAATAAGTAACAGGGTCCACTCCGCACCGCTTAAGGCACTCATGCGCGCCCTCCCGTCAGCGGTGCATCGTCGACTAGGTGGTTTGCGCCATCCATCATGGGGCGACCGATGCGTCAGGCAGCCACAGGCTGCGCCGCAAATACCAGCGGCTGCCATCATCGGCCGCTGGGGGGACAGCGCTGGAAGGCACGGGCGCGCTGGCAGTTGGCCCCGCACCATAGCGGGCGTCCAGCCACCAGATTCCGGCAACCGCCACGGCCACCAAGCAGACGATGAGTGCCAAACGGGAGCGGACGAGCGCGCGACGGGACGCAGGACGAGCGGGTGAGCGGTGTGGCATCGTTATCCTTCATGATCTATGAACGCCGATTCGGCGCTGCCGGGCGGTGCATCAGGCACGGCAAACAGCACTGCTAGCGCCGGACCATGGCGCTGCGCAGCAACCAGGGTCAAGCGGTCGTCAGCGGCGATGGCTGTGTTTCCAGCCGGAACCACCACCTCACCCGCACGTTCAACCAGCACAATAAGCACGCCGGCTGGCAGGTGGAGCCGGCGCAGCGGCATCCCCACGGCAGCCGAGGCGGGGCCAACAATTAACGTGTGATAGGTAACATGATCTGCGGCGGCACCCGTCACCGCACCGCTGAGCCGATTGAGCGGCGGCCCGGCCGGCACGCCGACCGTCTCCGCGACTTCGCTCATTGCTGCGCTGCGGGTATCCTCCCGGAACGCCTGGCGCAGGGCGTCAGCCTGTGCATGGATGAGGTCGCCGAGGGTCAGCACTCCAATCTCCAGCGGCTGACGACGCGGGTCGACCACCGGGAGTTCCCATGCTTCGCTCTGGTCCATCAGCGTCAGCGCCGCCAGCAGCGACTGGTCCGACTGGAGGATCGGCCGGTCTTCGGCGATCTCGTGGAGTCGCGTTCCACCCTGCCCCACGGCCTGGAGCCGCCGCAGGCGGGCCAGGGTGACGCAGCCGACCACCTGCCCGTCGCTGTCCACCACGGGCAGCATGGAGGCGGTGGCGTGCTCGACGATCGCACTGGCATCGGCGACGGTGAGGTGCGCGGGGAGGGTATGCGCCGCGGATGGGCGCGCGTCGGCAACCTGCAGGCGGTCAAGGACATGCGGCGTTGCTTGCGATCCATGCGGCAGCCGCACGCCGTCCTGGGCCAACAGGGCCTCGTATATCGCCAGCGGGCGAACCCGCCGGGCTAGGACGTAGGCCGTCATATTGGCGATCATCAACGGGAGCATCAGGTCGTAGCCGCCCGTCATCTCAATGATAATCAGGATGGAGGTGATCGGGGCGCGAATAATGGCGGCGAAGACCGCGCCCATGCCCACCAGGGCAAACGCGCCAATTTCGCTGGGGGCGTGATGGAACAGCTGTACATCGAGAAACCCGATGGCGCCGCCGAGCGTGCCGCCAAGAAAGAGCGAGGGGGCGAACAAACCGCCGGCTCCGCCGCTGCTATAGGAACTGATCGTTGCGATGGCCTTCATCACACAGAGCGCCAGCAAGAGCTTCAGGGGGACCTGGCCAGCGAGGGCGGCCGCCAGGGTTGCGTAGCCGGCGCCCGTAATGCCCTCGGTGCGGAGCGCGCTGATGGCAACGGCCGCCAGCATGCCGGTCAGCAGGCCGCCGATAGCCGGTCGCGCCCACACCGGGATACGGTGGAGCCGGCGGAACCACGCACGGGCTGCAAGCAAGCTGTCGCAGAACACAATCGCAAGTCCGGCCGCCGCCACCCCGAGCGCGGCGTAGAGCAGCAGCGAGACACTATGGTGGAGGCCGTAGCCAGGCGGGATGGAAAACACCGGATGCGCCCCCAGCAGCGCATGTTCGATGGCGGCGGCCAGCGCTGCCGCCACAATGATCCCCGCGAGCACTGTGTGCTGGAGATCGCCGATGATTTCCTCCAGGGTAAACGTGACGGCCGCGATGGGCGCGTTGAACGCCGCCGCGATGCCCGCTGCCGCTCCTACGGGCAGCAGATTGCGCAGGTTCTGCCGCGAGAGGGCCGCCGCGCGGCCAACCGCGCTGGCGATGCCCGCGCAGATTTGCACTGTCGGCCCTTCGCGGCCGAGCGAGGCGCCGCTGCCGATTTGCAGGACGCCCAGGCCGAATTTGCCGAGAACAACCCGCAGCGGCATTCGGCCGCCATTGACCTCGTAGGCCACTTTGACCTGCGGGATGCCGCTCCCGCGGGCATCTGGCACGACATGGGCCAGAAAGATACCGCTCACCAGCCCGCCAGCCGTCGGCAGCAGCAGCGTCCATGCGATTCGCGTCCACCCCGAGGCGGCCAGCGCACGGTCAATCAACACATGTTCGGCTGCCTGAATCGCCAGATGGAAGGCGACGGCAGCCAGCCCACACAGCGCCCCCAGGAGCAAGGTGAGGGCAAACACGCGCTGCGGTTCGCTGGGAAGGCGTTGCATAAACCAGCGCAACGCTGCCTGTCTGATCGTCGGCGGTTGCTGATTGTCCCCCCCGTTGGGCGTGTGAATCATCGAGCTGACTCCTTCTGCGGCGGCACCAGCGCCGGCTCGTATGCTGGAGGGGTAGCGGATGGACGGGGCAGCAGCAGGGTGATGGTTGTCCCTCCCGGCTGGCTGCTGGTGGCCGCCGCCTGGCCGCCGTGCTGCTGAAGAATGGCGCGCACAATCGAAAGGCCGACGCCAGCGCCGCCGTGGCGGCGCGACTGGTCCACCTTGTAGAAGCGCTCAAAGATATAGGGCAGCTCAGCGGGGGCGATGCCGGCCCCGGTGTCGACAATCGTGATCGTCGCCATGGTGTCGGTACTGGCCGCCGCCAGCGTGATGGTCCCACCCGCTGGCGTAAAGCGCAGCGCGTTATTGAGAATATTCAACAGGGCCTGCTCGATCCGCCGCCGATCCATCAACAGCGTCAGCGGCTCCGGCGGCACAGTGAGCGTGAGCGTGATGCCTTGGTTGAGCGCCTGGAGGGCGATGCGATCACGCACCTGCGCCAGGATTGCATCCAGGGCGACAGGCTGATAGTCAAACGGCAGCCCGCCAGACTCAAGGCGTGCCAGATCGAGCACATCGCCCACCAGGGCGGCCAGCTGCTGGGCTTCGTCGTCCATCCGATCCAGAAAATCGCGGGCGGCGGCGGGATCCTCCAGCGCGCCGTCTTGGAGGGTCTCAATCATTGCTTGGAGCGCTGTAACCGGAGTGCGCAAGTCGTGGGAGATATTGACTAAAACCGTGCGCCGGACATGCTCGGCCTGGCGCACATCGGTCAGGTCATGCAGGACCAAGACCACATGCTGGTTATCGGGGGCGGGCAGGCTGGTGGTGGTCATGCGGAGTAACCGGAGCGGCGCCTCAAGGGCGAGGTCTGCCGTATGGGCTGTTCCCGTGAGGTGACGGGCGCCCTGCACCGCTTGGCGGAGCGCGGCGCCGATCGGAACCGCATCCAGCGAGATCGGGAGCATCGGGTCGTCGAGGCGCAGCAGGCGCTCGGCGGCCGGATTCAAGAGGACAATCTGATCGCCGGCGTTGACCACGAGGAGGCCGTCAGCGACGGTCATCAGCACCGTGGATAGCCGTTGACGCTCCGCCTCACGGGATTCGATGAGCCGCCGGACGTGGCTCGCCATCGCGTTGAAATCGCGGGCGACATCAGCCAGGGTTGGCTCGCGGGGAATCGCCATGGCCACATCAACCTCGCCCGCCGCCAGCCGATTCGCCATGGCGCGGAGCGTCAGGAGCGGGGCGGCAATGTGGCGCGCACTGAGCATCGCAAGGGCCATGGCAACCGTCGCCGCGAGCAGAAAGACCAGCAGCACGGTCGTTGCTGCCTGCCACTCTGCCGCGGCGATCGTCGTGAGCGGCACCCCAACCCGCACCACCCGCAGGGAACTCGTGGTGCTCACCGGCACGGCGACGAAAAACATATTTTCACCCGTCGCGCTGACAAAGCGACTATCCTGGCCGGGCTGGCCCTGAAGGGCCGCGCGCACTTCGGGCCGCTCGGCGGCGCTGATGACGGCGGTAATCGGCAGATGGGTATCGGCCACCACCGTCCCATCATCGGCGACAAAGGTAATTCTGGTCGCTGGATCAGGCTGGAGCGTCCGCGCCATCGCATCATAGGGCATACGCGGAACAAGGTTGGCCTCCATCCGCGCCGCGCTGGCGGCAATCAACGTCGCCTGCCCGCCCAAGCCATTTCGCAGTGTTTGGAGATAGGAGGATCGGAAGACGTTCACTAAGACGAGGCTCAATCCCACGAGCGTGGTGCCAAGGAGCACGCAAAACGTCAGGGCGATCCGCACCTGCATCGTCGACCAGCGCATGGCCCCTACCCGACAAACTGATAGCCGACGTGGCGGATGGTGCGAAGGCGCTGCGGCTGGCTCGGGTCATCTTCAATCTGCTCCCGGATCCAGCGCACATGGACATCCACCGTCCGCGAATCGCCGATGAACGGATCTCCCCACAGCTGCTGGAGCAACTGTTCGCGCCCAAAGACTTGGCCGGCGTGCTCCATAAAGAACTGGAGCAGCGCGAACGCCCGCGGCTTCAAGCTCAACTCGCGGGTGCCACGACGGACCTGATAGGTGGTGGGATCCAAGACGAGATCGCCAGCGACAACCGGCGCTGGCGGCGGCGGGGCCATGCCATAGGTGGGGCGCCGAAGCGCTGCTTGGATCCGTGCTAAGAGTTCGCGCATGCGGAAGGGTTTCGTGATGTAGTCATCGGCGCCAAGCTCCAGGCCCACCACAGCATCAATTTCGTCAGTGCGCGCCGTCAGCATCAGGATCGGCAACGCGCTTAGGGGCCGAACCCGGCGACACACCTCGAAGCCATCGAACTCGGGCAGCATGATGTCGAGCAACATCAGGTGCGGGTTCAGCGTGCGCACCATCGCGACCGCTTCGGGGCCGGTGCTGGCCGTTTGGACCGTATAGCCGGCCTTCCGCAGGTTATAGGCTAAGGTTGCCTGGAGATGATCTTCATCTTCGACGACGAGAATGGTGGTCATGGCACTCCATTCGCTTCAACAGGAGACCGCGTGGCCCGGAGGCCCTGGAGTGACGAAGACAACCAAGCACGCACTCAGACAAGTATAACCGCCCCAGTTAAACGCAAGGTTAACGGAGGACGGGCAGAGATTAACGAGCCGCAGCCCTGTGCCAGGCGTCGAAGAAATAGTGAAGCTGGGTCGGCGGCCGGAGCCAGAACCGGGCGACGGTCGGCCGGTAGCTGTCTCGGACTAAGATCGAATGCCCGGAGCCCTGTATGGCACGAAAGGCATCTTCATCGGTCAAATCATCGCCGAGATAGGTGACAAAGGCAGGAGCTTGCAGCTCGGCGAGAATCTGCTGGACGGCCTGTCCTTTGTGGTGATCGCGGGGCCGAATCTCAAGTCCCCCATCGAACGCATGCAGGGTCAGCCGCGTTGGCGCGAGGAGGCGCTGCCAGGTTGCGAGGATGGCGCTGGCCATCGCCGCCTGTTCGGCGCACGGCAATCCCCGCCAATGAAACGCGATCCCAGCAGGTTTCTGATCAATCTGGCCCGCCCAGCCCTTGTTCCTGGCCCAGGCATGGATCTCGATTAACGCAGCTTGGCTCTGCTGATCCAGCAATGGATGCACCATCTGGCCATCGGGAAAGCGGCGCTCCCCGCCATGTGATCCCCAGATTTCCGGTATCCGGCTTAAGGTGAGAAGCGGGAGGAGATCGGTCACACTCCGGCCACTAATGATGATAATCCGCGAATGCGCGACCTGGAGCATCGCATCGAGCACAGCGGCGATGCCGGGATACATCCGTGTGTGATGGCGGATCGGATGAAATGGCGCGAGGGTCCCATCAAAATCAAGCAGGAGGAGGCGCTGAGGGCTGGACTGAACGGCTGTGAAAAATGGTTCAGTGGGGGGACCTGGAGGCGCGTGGGAAGCTGTGCTCAATTGATCGCTTTCGATCATAGCCATGGTGGTCATGCCGTGGAATATCCTTTCTTTCTCCGCTATGGTGGCATCTCCGGCGCGTTTGCGTCGCCCCATCAGTATCGGCGCCGAAGTTGAACCAGACGTTAACCCTCCTGCGCGGAACGTTAACAAGCGCGACTACCAGCGTCATAGCGCGCCCTGCGCGCGCCTCCTGGCCTTGTTGTTGCTGACCACGTGCCACCAGCATCGTATCAAACAAGAAAGGATCGCTGCATGCATTCTCCCTACCTGCCACTGTTGTTGATTACCCTGCTTGCGGCCATCGTGCCGGTCTTGACCCGTCTTTTTCGCTGGCTCCGTCTGCCGATTGTCGTCGGCGAGATTCTCGCGGGCATTGCGATTGGCCAGAGCGGCCTTAATCTGGTGCAGCCCACGCCGGCGCTGGAGTTCTTATCCGAGTTTGGCTTTACCTTTTTGATGTTCCTCTCGGGCCTGGAGGTCGATCTGCATGCCCTGCGGCGCATGGGCGGGACAACCGAGCAGGCCAGCCGGTGGCGAGGGCCGCTGCCGCTGGCCCTGACCAGTTTCGCCATTACGATCGGGCTTGCGAGCCTCGTGGGATGGGGGCTTGTCGCTGCCGGCTTGGCGCGCAACGCGATTTTGATGGGGCTGATCTTGAGCACCACATCGCTGGGGATTGTCTTGCCCATCCTGAAAGAGCGGGCGCTGACGGCAACGGGCTACGGCCAATTTCTGCTGGTGGCCGCGTTGGTGAGCGATTTCGCGACCTTGCTGCTGCTCAGCGTTGTCATGGCCATCTTGAGCCAGGGGCTTACGCTCGATCTTCTGCTCGTAATGGTGCTGCTGGTCATGTTTGTTGCGGTGGCGCGCGTGATGGGCCGCGCCACCCGCCACCCGCTGCTCACGCGGGTCACCGAGGAACTCTCGCACGCGACGGCGCAGATTCAGCTGCGCGGGGTGTTTGCCCTGCTGGTGCTGTGGGCGGTACTGGCGGAGGCGCTGGGCGTCGAGGTGATTCTGGGCGCGTTTCTGGCCGGCGTATTGGTCAGTCTGACCAATCCTGGGCATAGCTCGCCGCTGCGCGAAAAACTCGATGCCATTGGCTACGGCTTTCTCATTCCCATCTTCTTTATCTCCGTGGGCGCCCGGTTTGATCTCCGCTCGCTGCTGGACTCGCCCCAGGCGTTGCTCTTAGTGCCCGTGCTGCTGCTTGCGGCCTATGGGGTGAAGCTCCTACCGGCGCTGCTGTATCGCGCCCGCTTCAGCTGGCGCGAGTCGCTTGCCGCTGGATTCCTGCTGTCGTCCCGTCTCTCGCTGATTGTGGCGGCCTCGGCCATTGCCCTCGAACGACAGCTCATCAGCCCGGCAACCAATTCGGC
>DASWWB010001011.1:0-1748 GCA_036406115.1 Herpetosiphonaceae bacterium | reverse complement strand
CGCCCAGCCGACCCCCGGCGCCAAGCAGTATCCCAAATACCCCGACATGACGATCGATCCGGCCAAGGAGTACATCGCCACGATTGTGACCGAGAAGGGCGATATCAAAATCAAGCTGTTCCCCAAAGCCGCCCCCAAGACGGTCAATAGCTTTGTCTTCCTGGCCCGCGACGGCTTTTACAACGGCATTACGTTCCATCGCGTGATCCCCAACTTCATGGCCCAGACCGGCGACCCGACCGCCCAGGGCACCGGCGGCCCCGGCTACGAGTACGAGAATGAATATGATGCGACTCTGGGCGTGACCTTCGACCGCGAAGGGATCGTCGGCATGGCCAACGCCGGCCCCAACACCAACGGCTCGCAGTTCTTCATCACCAACGCCCCCACGAGCCTCAATGCCCAGGAATACACGGTCTTCGGCGAGGTGATCGAGGGCATCGATGTCGTCAAGGCGATCGACGCCCGCGATCCGCAGTTCGGCGCCACGGTTCCCGGCGACCAGCTTTTCACCATCACCATCGAAGAAAAGTAGGCGCTCCCAAGCCCATTCCGGCGGCGCTGGCTCCCGAGCCAGCGCCGCTTTTTTCAGCCCCTTCAGCCCCGTCCCAGGTTTGTCTCAGGCTCTCAGCCGCCCATCGCCCCCCGCTGAGCCCGCCCCCATTCGCCGGCGCCGCCCGCCGCCGTAGACTGCCAGCAGTAATTGGCTTTATCAGGAGGGACCCATGATGATTCGCAAACTCCTGCTGGCGGCGCTGCTGCTGGCGCTGATCGGGCGGGCAGGGCCGGCAGGCGCCCAGGGCGGGTCCGGCTGGCAGCAGGTGCCGGGGATGCCGACCTTCGTCGATGTGTTCGGCGTCGAGCAGCCGGTCGAGATGGATGTGCTGGGCATGGTCGACGCCTACAACGGCTGGGGGATCAGCTCGCGGCGCGATTTCAACGCGATCTACCGCCTCGCCTACCGCGACGGGCGCTGGACGGCGGCGGCGGACGGCGGCACGCCCGGCGGCTCGGTCGTGATCGAGGCGGTGAGCGCGGACGAGGCCTGGCTCCTCGGCGGGAGCGGCTTTTACCACCGCACGGCCGCCGGCTGGAAGCTGGAACAGCGGCGCAACCCCGACGAAGCGCTCTCGATCTATGACATCGAGCTGAGCGTGAACGGCGCCGCAGGCTGGGCGGTCGGCGAGGATCTCAATCGCCGGGGCGAAGCGGTGCTGCTGGCCCTCCGCGACGGGCGCTGGCAGCGCGACGCATCGGTCAGCGGCGCCGGGGTCGTCGTCAGCGTGAGCATCGACGAGGGGAGCGGCACGGGCTGGGCGGCTGGCGATTCGCTGTGGCGCTACGAGGGCGGGACCTGGAAGCGCGCCGCGCAGCCCGATCTGTGCGGCCCGACGGCCTGCGCCATCCGCCTCGGCACGATCCAGGCGCCGAGCGAGCGCGAAGCCTGGGCGCTGGCCTGCGCCGACCAATGCGCGGACGGCCAGTTCGTGCTCCACTATCGCGACGGCGCTTGGAGCGAGGCGGCGATCGAGCGGCCCGCCGGCGGCACGCTTTCGCTGAGCGGGCTGGCGGTGAACCGCTACGGCGCTGGGCTGCTGACCGGCGGCGTGCGGGTCGATGGGTGGTGGACGCGCAGCGTGATGTATCGCCTGGCCGGCGGCCAATGGGTCGCGGAGCCGCTGCCGACGACAGCGAAGGGCGAGCCGGTTGATATTCTACTCGACCTATCGGTGCTTGATACCGGCCAT
>DASWWB010001010.1:0-2680 GCA_036406115.1 Herpetosiphonaceae bacterium | reverse complement strand
CGATCCGAGCGAACTGACGCCCGCCCCCGGCGGCCCGGTGATCCTGCCCTCGTCCACGCCGCTGCCGATCCTGCCCGGCGCGCCCGAGCCCGGCGCGCCGCCGCGGACGCCAGGGCCGGAGAACCTCGACCCGCCCATGCCGCTTGGCGCGGCGGTTGTCACGCCCGCGCCCACCATCGATCCCATGACCTATCCCAGCCCGGAGGATCTGGCGGCCACGCCGACGCCGCTGCCGACCCCGCCGCTGCCCGGTTTTATCCCGCCCGCCGGCCAGCCCGCCGGCCAGATGACCATCAGCCCGACGCTGCTGTTCCAGGGCGCGGTCGGCGGGATCACGGTGACCGATGTCGCCGCCGACGGCCCGATCGTCTATGCGCTGGGCGAGGGCGGCGCGGCGGTCTCGACGCTGTATGTGTTCGATCTCAGCAGGGTTGACTCAATCTCCATGCTCTCGGCGACGCCGCTGCTGCAACCGGCGCAACACCTGGCGCTGGCGGGCGGCGAGCTGTTTGTCATGCTGCCGGGGAACGTGCTGCGGATCGATGTCAGCGATCCGGCCGCGCCCAAGCTCGTCGAAACAATCGATCAACACTCCGTCGTTGACGCGACTGTGAGCGCTGATCGCATCTATTTGCTTGAGTCGAGCCAGCCGTCGCCGAATTTCCCCGCAGATCTGTGGCTGGATGTCTTTGAGCGGCGGCCGGGCGTCAAATCGCAGGAAGTCGGCGGCATACAGTTCTACACCCGGCCGGAAGCCGTGTTTGTCAGCGACCGGATGATTTACTCGGTCGGTTCGGCCGGGGGGATGGACCTGGAAGACGCGACGAATGCGCCGGACACCATGTCCGTGAGCCATCTCCGGGAAGGAGGGCAAGCGCTGGCGGTGGGCGGCGCGTTCGCCTATGTCGGCGACGAGCGGCAGCTGCGGGTGATCGATTTCACCGACCCGAAGAAACCTCAGATCCTCGGCCAGCTGCCGCTGCTGGCGCCGGCGCGCGAGATCCGGCTGGCTGACGGCCTGGCCTATGTCACCGAGGCCGGCGGCGCCGAGCTGTTCGACCTGAGCGATCCGGCGGCGCCGCGCCTGCTCGCCGGCTACCGGTCGCAGGCGGAGATCAGCGCCAGCGCGGTCAGCGGCAATCGCCTGTACGCCGCCCACGGCGGCCATGGCCTGCTGATCTTCGATCTGCCCGCCCGCTGATTGGGCGACGAACGGCGCCGCCCGGAGATCCCGGGCGGCGCCGTTCGCCTTTTTAGGCGACAGGATGGATGCGGCTCAGGGCCGGGCGGCGAGGAAGCGCTCGCGGATATCTTCCATGCGGTTGCGGTTCACGCCGAGGTCGCCCTGGCCCAGCCGCGAGGCCGAGCGGAAGTGGATCAGCTTGGCGCTGTCGTCGAAGGCGATATCGATATCATCGACAAAGCGGAAAAAAGCCGTGCGGGCCTCGGCGGCGTTGTAGTCGGGCTCGCTGCGGATGATCGTGATCCGGGGCGCGGCCTCCAGCGCGGCGAGCATGCGGCTGCGGGCGTCGGCGAGGCTGCCGTCATAGGCGATCGGCTCGATCCCGTGCAGGCGGTCGGCGGGATCGGCCTGGGTCGAGACGCAGTTGGGCGTGTCCGGGCAGGGCGCCAGCCGGCCGCCGGGCGCGCCGAGCGGGACGGGGCGGGTCGAGGCGGCGGCGGCGAGCCAGGTTCCGGCGACGCCGAGCGCCGGCAGGAGGGCGAGCAGCCCCAGCACTGCTTTGTTCCGTCGATTCATAGGCGTATCCTCTAGTGGCCGCGCGGCACGGGCCAGCCGTGCTTCATCGTCGTGATCAGAGCCTGGTCGCGCCAGAACAAGACCCAGCGCACCGTGAAATAGATCAGGCGATACAGGCGGCTGCGGCGGACATAATCGTAGTCGACCAGCACGATCCGCTGGTCGGGCTCGCACAGCATCAGGTTGCGCGAGCGGAGCAGGTTGCGTTTGACAATGAAACTCCACAGCCGCCAGGGAATCATCCGGCGGCGCTTGAGGCGGGCGCGCTCGGCGGCGCTGGAGCTGGCGCGGCCGTAGAGATCGGGCATGTTGCGGGTGGCGCGGTAGAAAGTGAGGGAGCGGCGCACGATCGCCCGCAGCTGATCGCCCAGCCGGTCGCGCTGGGCCGGCGAGAGCGCCGCGTAGTCGACCTCGGCCAGCGGGCGGGCGTTGGCGAGGCAGGGCTGGATGACCATCACTTGGGTCCGGCCCTCGCTGTCGCGGGCGATCACGTATTCGCTGGGGATGCTGTGCTCCTCGCCGAGGCAGGCGGCGAAAGTGCGGGCGGCGGCGCGCATCAGCTGGGCGGTGATCAGCGTGGAGCGCAGGTCGCTGCCCAGATCGTGCTTGATTTTCACCACGAAGCGTTGGTCGTCGGTGCGGTAGACCTCGGTCTCGTTGCCGCCGGCGATCCGCTCCAGCGTGTGGTCCTGATCGATGGGCGCGAAGACCTCATCCATGTAGGCAGTCATAACCTGTCCCCGTGCTAGAACTTCCATCAACCATGACGCCCCGGCCTAGGGCGATGTTGCCGCCAGCGCCTGGTCAAGGGTCTGGGCGGCGCCGGCCGCGAGCGCTGCGGCGAGCCCGGCGGGTCCGAGCGCCAGCCCGAGGGCCGCGCTGAGCTGATCGACCTGGGCCTGCTCGCTGGGCGACAGCGGG
>DASWWB010001009.1:0-3529 GCA_036406115.1 Herpetosiphonaceae bacterium | reverse complement strand
GATGGCCTCGTCCTGGCCGAAAACGCCGCCCTCGGCCGGCACCGCCACGATCTGGGCCTCGAAGCGGCCCTCGGCCCGGGCGTGGGCCGCCCGCAAGTGGCTGGCCACGCTCCACGCATCAAGCTCCTCGCGGGCCAGGCTGTATTTCGCCGCCACCCGCTCCGCCGATTCGCCCTGATGGACCAGCTCGTGGCGCTCGAACAGCGCCGGGTTCAGCGCCGCCAGCGAGCCATGCAGATCCGAGAACATCGGCACGCGGGTCATCGATTCGACGCCGCCGCACACGACGTAGCGGGCGTCGCCGGCGGCGATGGCCTGGGCGCCGAGGTGGATGGCCTGCTGGCTGCTGCCGCACATCCGATTCAGGCTGAAGGCCGGCACGCTCTTGGGCAGCTGCGAGAGCAGCACCGCCAGCCGGCCGATGTTCGCGCCCTGCTCGCCGACCTGGCTGACGCAGCCTGTGATCACATCCTCCACCGCCGCCGGGTCCAGGCCGCTGCGCTCCAGCAGCGCGTCGAGCACGAGGGCGTACAGCGCGTCCGGCCGGGTCCCGGCCAGGCTGCCGTTGTGGCGGCCGATCGGCGCGCGCAGCGCCTCCACAATCACGGGGGTGTTCATCTCGCCGTTCTCCTTGGCTTGGGTGTCAACATTCGTGGGCTTTGATCATACACGCAAACCAGCCGGGGCGCTTGCCTGGCGGCGAAAGGCTGCTATCCTGGCCTGGTTTGCGATGCGCGAGGAGCTTGCGATGAGCCAATCACCCCCGATCAAGGCCGTGCTGTTCGATTGCGACGGCGTGGTGCGGCGCTGGGACGCCCAGGACGATCCGACGCTGGAGCGCGACGCGGGTCTGAGCGCCGCCGCCGTCCGCCGGATCGCCTTCCTGCCCGAGCTGCTGACCCCGGCGATCACCGGCCGAACGAGCGACGAAGCCTGGCGCCGCGCCGTCGCGGAGCGGCTCGCCGCCGAGTTCCCGGCAGCCGACGCCGAGCTGGCGGTGGCGCGCTGGTCGGCGCCGGCGGGCGAGGTCGACGCCGCCGCGCTGGAGCTGGTGCGCGCCTGCAGGCGCCGGGTGCCGGTCGCGCTGGTCACCAACGCCACCAGCCGCCTGCCGCGCGATCTGGCGGCGCTGGGGCTGGACCGGGAGTTCGATCAGATTGTCAATTCATCGGCGGTCGGCGCCTGCAAGCCGGATCCGGCGCTGTTCCATGCGGCGCTGGCGCAGATCGGCGTGGCGGCGGCGGAGGCGCTGTTCGTCGACGACACGCCCGGCCATGTCGCCGCCGCCGAGCGGCTCGGCCTGCGCGGCCATGTGTTCGCCGGGTCTGACGGGCTGCGCTCGGCGCTGGCCGGGCTGGGATTGATCTAGGGAGGAACACCAGATGAGTGTGCGCAGAATCGGGGCGATCGCCATCCTGGCGCTGACGGCGGCCTGCGGCAGCGTGGCTGCGCCGCCCCCCAGCCAGCCAACCGGGACCGCTGCCGCCGAGGTTACTGGCGGAGAGTTCGAGGGCTTCTACAGCCTGCGCTTCGAGGTGTCGTCGTTCGCGCCCTGCGGCTCGGGCGAGGAGGCGGGCTACGGCAAGGGCTATTGGCTGGACTCCGATCCCAATCTGAACTGGGCGCGGCGCTACGAGGCCGCGCTGGCCCAGACCGGCGGCGCGATCACGGCGACGGCGGCGCCGATGAGCGGCGAGCCGGTCTACGTGCGGGTCATTGCCGACCTGTCGCCGCCCAGCCCCGACAACTACGGCCATCTCAATATGTACGAGCGCGAGATCCGCGTCACGCAGATTTTGGAGATGTCGCGCGAGGGGCGCTGCAAGGAGTAGCCGGGCGCTGGACGAGCGGATCCTCCAGTGATAAGATGAACATGTTCACTGACTGGGGCTATCCATCGATCCAGAACATTTCATCCGCCTGCGCGACAAGGAGCAACAATGGCCGCCGACTATTTTGTCCCCGCCGATCCGCGCATTCGCTTGCGGGAATGGCGTCTGCGCTGGATCGCGGCGCATACCAGCATGCCGCTGGTGTTGCTCATGATGGCTTTTCTGATCTTCTTTGCGATCCCGCTGGCTTTCGCGCTGGTCCAAGGCCGGCTGCTGCGGGCGTTCGGTAGCTGGCGCTGGGGCGTGGCGACCGGATTGGGGATCGTGGCCGGGATGGGCGCGGGCGGAGGGCTTTGGACCTGGATGGATGACGCGCGGATTCCCGGCGCCGCCGCCCTGCTCATCGGCATGAGCGTGGTCGGGCTGTGCGTTGGCACCCCGCAATGGTGGCTGCTGCGGCGCGCCGGCGGGGTCGGCGCCTGGCGCTGGCCGCCGGCGAGCGCGGCGGGTTGGGCGTTGCTTGGCGCCTGCTATATGGGGCCGTTTCATCCGTTGCTGCTTGCGGCGCCCCGCTGGCTGTCCGGCATGGCGGCGATCGCGCTGCTGATGGCGGGCGGCGCGCTCTATGGCGCCATCACCGGCGCGGCCATGATCCGCATCTTAGGTCCCGAGCACCTGAGTCCGGCGGAGGCGCCGAGCCTCCCGCACGGCTAAGCGTTCGGTGGCGCAGCTCGATCGCGCCGCCGATCAGCGTGGCGCCAAAGCTTGGTGCATAGCAGGAGGGTCAGGCTCGACAGACGATTTGATTGCGCGTATTCTGGGGCAATGGCAGCAATTTTCCGGACCAGCGATCTCGCCCGCGAGCTTGGCGTCCACGTCAATACGATCCGCCTGTACGAGGCCCAGGAGTTGCTGGCGCCGGTGCCGCGCGGCGCCAACGGCTACCGCCAATACGGCCAAGTGCATCTTGAGCAGGCCCGGCTTGCCTGGATGGCCGTGAGCTGGCCGTTTCTGGCCGACAAGCCCAGCCAGGTTGAGCTGGTCAAGCACGCCGCCCGCGGCGATCTGGGCATGGCGATGGAGCTGGCCTACGCCCATCTGGCCTATGTGCGGACCGAGCGCACGCTGGCCGAGGCCGCCGCCGAGTTCCTGGAGCGCTGGGCCGCCGGCCATTTGGTGGATCGGCCGCGCCAGGGCATGCGGATCGGCGACGCCGCCCGCCATCTCCACGTTTCCGTCGATATGCTGCGCAACTGGGAGCGCAACGGCCTGATCGAGGTGCCGCGCGACCCCGCCAGCGGCTACCGGCTCTACGGCACCGCCGAGTTCGGCCGCCTGCGGGTGATCCGGTCGCTGGTCAAGGCCGGCTACAGCTTGATGGCGATTCTGCGCATGCTGCTCCAGTTCGACGCCGGCGAGCGGACCAATCTGCGCGCCGCCCTCGACACGCTGCGCCCCGACGAGGAGCCGAATGTCTACGCGCTTACTGATCGCTGGCTCTCCGCGCTGCTGGAGCAGGAGGAGCGCGCCCAGGCGATTATCCGCCAGGTCGGCCGTTTGATCGAGCTGGCCTGCCAGCAGGACTGACCGCCGCCAACCCTCCACGATATCACCAGCCCCGTATCCTGGGAGCGAGCTGTCGCGACAGCCTCGCAGCAAGCGGCGGCGCCGCGCGTCAGATCTGGCGCGGCGCCGCC
>DASWWB010001008.1:0-10760 GCA_036406115.1 Herpetosiphonaceae bacterium | reverse complement strand
GGAAGCGGTCGGTGGTGGCGATCGTGTAGACGGTGCGGCTGACCGGGGCGCTGCCGTAGAGCGCGGCGGTGGCGGTGATCACCGGCGCTTTGGTGTCGATGATGCCGCGCCAGGCAGTGGTCGGCTCGCCGACGTTGGCGGCGTCGTCGCTGGCGCGGGCGTGGAGCAGGTAGTAGCCCTCGGTGTCGGCGGGCAGCGCGTAGCTCCAGGCCGAGGCCAGGCTGGTCGAGCGGCTGAGCGCGGCGTTCTGCCAGCTCGACGCGCCGGCCCTGCTCGCCAGCAGCGCCATCTCCGCCGGCGGCAGCGCCCGTCCGTAGAGGCGGACCTCGTCGAGCGCGCCGCGCCAGCGGCTGTCGGCGCCGCCGATCAGCAGGCCGCTCGCTGGCGCCGGGACGCGGCCCTGGTAGCCGTCGGAGGTGATGATTAGCTCGCCATTGACATAAATATTGAAGTTGACCCCGTCGTAGCTCGCCGCGACGTGGCTCCAGGCGCCGTTCGCGACCGCCGGGCCGACCGTGGTCAGCTCCAGCCACTCGCCCCCGTCGCCGAAGCCGGCGCGGACCTTGCCCTGCTCGAACAGCGAGAGGCGCGGCGCGCGGGCGGCGGGATCGGCCGCCGCGTCGCCGAGGATGTCGTAGCCGCCGTCGCCGGCGAAGTCCGGCTTGACCCAGGCCGCGACGGTGAACTGGGTCAGCGTCAGGCCGGCGGTCAGCGAGAGGGCGTCGTCGACGCCGTCGAAGCTCAGCGCCTGGCCGAACAGGCCGTCGACGGCTGCGGGGCAGCTCGCGCAGACAGCGGGCAGCGTGGCGCCGGCGGCGTTGGCGAAGGACTGCGCGCCCGGATCCTCGAACCGCAGGTCGATGACGGTATCGGAGATCGGATCGGTCAGGCGCGCCGGCTCCAGGCGGATTTGCGCCCGGTCGACGCCGGCGAGATTGGCCCGGCCCAGCGCGTAGATCTCCTCCGCCGACAGCGCCCGGCCGTAGAGCGCCGGCTCGTCGATGTCGCCGAGGAAGCGATCGGCGGCGCCGGTCGATGAGCCGATCTGGAGCGGGCGGCCCGTCGCCGGCCCGAAGGCCTGGGCGACCGTGCCCGCCGCCACGCCGTTGACATAGGCGGTCCACTCGCCCCCGCGCTGGGCGACCGCGATGTGGGTCCACTGCCCGGGCGTGATCGAGACCGGCGCGCTGCCGGTGGTCGAGCCGTTGTACAGCTCCAGCGCGCTGTAGTTGTCGCGCAGGTGCAGGCTGAAGCGCGTGCCGCCGGCGTCGCGCAGCGCCATGATCGCCGGGTTGTAGCCGGCGGCGCCGGCGGTCCAGGTCGGGCGGATCCAGGCGCTGAGGGTGGCGGCCTGGAGATCGAGGGCCGTTGTCGCCGGGACCGTCAGGCTGGCGCCGGCGCCGAAGCGCAGGGCCTGGCCGAACAGGCCGCTGACCCGCGCCGGGCAGCTCGCGGCGCAGGCGGCGTCCTGGTCCAGGACGCCGCTGTCGTCGAAGCTGGCGCCGGCCGAGTCCTCGAAGTGGTACCTGACCGCCTCGCCGCCCCAGTTGGCCTGCTCGCTGACCACGCCGCCCAAAGCCGCCGTCTCGCTGATCAGCCGCGACTCGCCGATCGCAGCCAGCTCGATATCCAGGCTGGCCGGCCGCTCGTCGGCGGAGATGCTGCCGACGGTCGTGGTGGCCTTGTTGCCGACGGCGTCCTCGGCGGTGAGCTTGACCGTGTAGGTGCCGCTGGGCTGGGCGCCGGCGAAGCGATAGTCGACGGTCCAGGTCCCGCCGCTCACCATGGCCGGCTGGGCGGCGCCGGTGCCGGCGATCTCGCCCCGGGCGTCGTAGAGCGCGATCTCGGCGGTTGGCGTGTAGATGCCGGAGCCGGCCACCGCGCCGACGGTCGGATCGCTGATCGAGCCGCTGAGCGTCACGCTCCAGCTCAGATCATCGCCGCCCTCGGCCGCCATGTCCTGGAAGCCGCCGGCGTAGGCGGAGGCGCCGACCGGCCCGGCGCCGTCGACGTAGATCGTCGATACGGCGCTGGTCGTCTCGTGGCCCACGGCGTCGGTCGCCCGGAACTGGAGCGCGTAGGCGCCGGCGCCTCCCAGCGCCGTCGAGTCGAAGCTCGGGCACCAGAGCGCCCCGCTCGCGCCCGTCTCGTCGCAGACCGGGGCCTGGGTCCAGACATAATCGCTCATCGCCGGCCCCTTGAGGCCGAACTCCAGCGACTGGACATAGGAGTCGTCGCTGGTCTGGACCGCCAGCTGGGTGTAGCCGGTGGCGCGGTAGGCGTAGCCCGAAAGCAGCTCGACGGTCGGGTTTTGCGCGTCGACCTTGAGATAGGAACCGGCCACATCGCTGAACCAGCGCAGCTCGCGCAGATAGATGCTGTACAGCTCAGCAGCGCCCAGCGCCCGCGGGTAGACCGTCAGCTCATCGAGCTGGCCGATGAAGAAGTCGGTGAGCTGGCCGACCTCGGTCACGTGGTTGCCGATGTAGAGCGGATCGTCGCTGTTGGCTGCCAGCGCCGCCGTTCCTTGCATGCTCTGCTTGGGCGAGCCGTCGAGGTAGAACGTGGCCTTGTTGGCGCTGTCGAAGACCACCGCGACCTGCTGCCAGGTGTCGGCGGCGACGCCCACGTTGCTGCCGTAGGCGCCGCGGTCGAAGCCGTTGAGGCGCAGCTTGCCGTTGAGCAGGCCGAAGCTGAACCCGTTGCGGCTCAGATCGACGCCGCTGCCGATGATGGTCTGGGCGCCGAGAAGCGAATCTGGCTTGATCCAGCCGATCACCGTGAAGCCGTTGGTCAGGTTGCCGACCGCCGTCGCCCCCGGCACGCGGATCGAGCCCTCGGTGGCGAACAGCGCCGTGTTGCCGATGCGCCCGTCGTTGCCCGGCAGCGGGTTGTAGATGGTCTGCGGCGTGCTCCAGCTGTAGTCGGCGCCGAAGATGTGCGACACGTCCTCGGTCGCGGTCGAGTCGTGGACCGGGCCGCTGAGCGAGGCGTCCAGCGCGTGGGCCTCGACCAGCACGCGGTCGTGGTCCTCGTTGCGGACCTCGTAGCGCAGCGTGTCGCTGCCGCAGATGCGAGCCGAGGCGTTGACGGGGTAGCTGCTGCCGTTGGCGGGGAACAAGACCTGGAACAGCAGTTCGTCGGTGCTGCCGAGCCGCAGCTCGAAGCCGCGGTTGGGATGGGCGAATCTGGTGACCGTGGCGCTGGTGATCGTCACTGTGTTGCAGATTTCGCTGCTGGGGAAGCCGACATAGCCGTTGGCCGAGCTGTCGTTGAAGACCGTCGCGTCGCTCTCCTCGTCGAAGGCGAACTGCACGACCGGCGCCGACTGCTGGTAGAGCGTCTGGACCTGGGCGGCGCTGAGGACGTTCATGTAGATTCGCACGTCGTCGAGGTAGCCGTCCAGCACGTTGTTGCTGGTGCCGGTGCTGCCGATCATCGGCCAGAAGGCGGTGACGCCGCCGCTGGCGGTGCCGGAGCCGGCCAGCGCGCCGTTGACATAGACGGCGGCGGCGCCGGTCGAGCGGTTGTAGGTGCCGACGACGTGGGTCCAGACGTTGTCGGTGATGTCGAACGGCAGCTCCAGCGAGCCGACCGCGAAGCTGTTGGTCGTGAGCTGGATCTGCGGGATGTAGGAGGACGAGGAGCCGGCGATCGTGCCGCCCTCGGAGTCGGCCTTGACCCAGGCCGCGATGGTCTGGTAGGCCAGCTCGGTCTGATCGGTGCCGGGGAAGCTCACGGTGTCGTCGAGGCCGTCGAAGTAGGCGGCGCGGTCGGACTTGCCGCGCAGGCCGGTGGCCGGGCAGGAGGCGCCTGAGCAGGTCGCCGTCAGGTGGCCGGCGCTCTGGGCGTGCTGGCCGAGATTGGCGAAGGTGGCGCTGCCCGGCGTCTGGTCGAGCGGCAGGAAGATCACCAGGTTGCTGGCGTTGGGATCGGCGACCGGGTAGCTGTCGATGGCGCTCATATCGACGGCGGCGCTGGCCTCCTGGCGCAGGCGGTGGGTGCCGCTGGCGGCGAGCGGATTGACGCTGGCGCTGCCGGCGACGGTCGCGCTGCCCCTGGGCGCGATCGCGGCGGTCTCGAAGGCCGTGGCGAGCGTGATCGCCGGGTAGGGCGCGGCCATCAGCGCGCGGACGCCCGCCGCGCCGGTGCCGGACGAGCTGATGATCAGCTCGTCGAGCGCGCCGTCCAGCGCCGCGTTGCCGGAGGTCGCGGCGCCGATGCTGTAGACATAGCCGCTGCCCGAGGGCAGGGTGCTCGCGGTCGCCGGGTTGCCTTGCTCCTCGCCGTTGACGTACAGCCGGGCTTTGCGGTCCTTGCCCAGCACCGCCGCGACGTGGTACCAGGTGTTGGGCTGGGCGACGGTCGTGCTGCTGACGCCCAGGTGGCTGAAGCGGCCGTCGCTCCGCAGCACCAGCTGGTAGGCCGGGAAAAAGGTGTTGCTGGCGGTCGTGAAGGCTACGATGTTCTGGGCCTTGATCGTGTCGAACTTGACCCATGCCGCCACCGTGTGCTCGCCCTGCTTGGTCTCGTAGGTGGCGGTGAGCCGGTCGTCGGCGCCGTCGAAGCTCAGCGCGCTGCCGAACACGCCGCCCGTCGTCGCGGGGCACTCGGCGTACGAGGCGCAGGCGGCGCCGCGCCCGCCGCTGACCCGGTTGAGCTGGGCCACGTCGAAGGCCGGCTCGTTGAAGCCCAGGCTGTAGATCGTGCGGGTGGCGCCGTCGACGACGCCGGTCATCGTGACATCATCGAGCATGCCGGCGAAGCGGCCGCTGCCGTCCAGCGCCTGGCCCAGCCGCCCGCCGCCCGGGTTGAAGACCAGCGGGATGGTCGAGCCGGTCTGGCTGGTGGTGGTGTTGACGATCCCGTCGACGTTCATGCTGCGGTTGGCGGCCTGGCCGCTCGCGCCGACGTTCCAGGTCAGGGTGGCTTTTTTCCACACGCCGATCGACCCGTTCAGCATGTAGTCGCTCCTGAGATTGTGGGCGACGCCGTTGGTGATCAGATCGAAGTTGAGCCTGCCCAGCGAGTCGAAATAGACGTCGAAGCAGCGCTGGCTGGCGGCGCAGCTGTTGTCGATCACGTAGGCCCGCTGCCCGGCGGCCGGCACGGCGCCCAGCTTGAGCCAGAACGAGATCGTGCCGGTGTCGTTGTCGGTGAAGGTCAGTGATTGGCTCAGCGGCAGGTAGTCGTCGGTCCCGTCGAACGTCACCGCCTCGCCGTTTTGGCCGGTCCAGGCGTAGGCCGGGCAGCTGGCGGCGCTGGCGCAGGAGACGACCGCCGGGCCGCTGTCGCCGTAGTTGCCGGCGTTGGTGAAGGAGGTGAAATCGTAGTACTGATCCTCGTTGAAGCTCAGCGAGATGAAGCCGGCGGCGAAATTGTTGAGGGCGGCGCTGAGCGGCGCGCTGCCGGCGGCGTTGTTGCCCAGCGCGCCGGGGCCGATCAGGATCTGGCTGGGCACGGTCGTGTAGAAGACCCTGCTGTCGGAGGCGCCGTTGAACTTGAATTCGGTGTGGCTGGTGCTGTTGCCGCTCCCGCCTGGGTTGAGGTAGTACCAGAGCGCGACATCGATCCAGCCGGAGCTGGCGCTGAAGGTCCGCGTGCTGGCATGCTCGCTGAAGCCGTTGTAGGCGGTGCTTTGCTGGACCGAGCCGCCGGCGTTGAGGATCTGGTAGGTCGAGCTGCCGGATCCCTGCCAGCGGGTGACAAGCTTGCCGCTTGAGTTCAGGTACAGGCTCAGCGCGCCGCCCTGAGCCTCGGTCTCGAAGATCTGGGCCGTCTGGCCGGCGGCGGGCAGGCTGGTGATCTTGAGCTGGAAGGTCAGCCAGCCCGCGCCGCCGGCGCCGCTGATGGTGTGGAAGCGGCCGAACGACAGTTTGTCGTCGACGCCGTTGAACAGCGCGGCCCGGTCGTTGCCGTTGATCCAGGTCATGCTCGGGCACTGGGCGCTGACGCAGGTGGCGGCGCCGCTCTGGCGTGCGCTGTTGGAGTAGGTCGTGAGCCGGTCCTCGGCCTCGAAGCGCAAGGCGACGTTCGGCTGCGGCACGGCGGGGGCGATGTACTCGGTCTGCGCCGTCAGCAGGCCGTTGGCGGCGACGGTCTGATGGGTGTTGGAGATGGTCGATTGGTAGGTGATGGCGGCGCCCGGCGCCACGATCAGGTCGTTGGCGTCGATCCTGCCGCGCATCACCGCGCCCACCTCGGCGGCGGCCAGCGCGCGGCCGTAGATCGCCAGCTTGTCGAGCGCGCCGGCGTAAGGGTTGAGGCCGGTCTGGAGCATGCCGAGGCGCATGGCGGACGGGCTGGTCAGGCCGAGCGTGTTGCCCGTGCCGCTGGCGACTTGGACGCCGTCGACATAGAGCGTCATCGCGCCGCTCGCTTTGGCGCGGACGGCGGCGACATGGTGCCAGGCGCCGTTGGCGACGCTGCCGCCCTTGATCGTCGTGTCGGCGCCGCTGGCGTTGCCGACGCCGAACAGCACTTTGCCGCCGTCGCCGAGCGCGACGCCGAAATCGTTGGCGAAGCCGCCGACCTCGGCGTCGACCAGGCCCTTGCCCTGCCACCACTGGGTCGCGGCGCTCGTGGCCTGGGTGGTCTTCAGCCAGAAGGCGATGGTGAAATCGTCGCTGACCAGGCGGGTGAGCGGGACGTAATCGTCGCTGCCGTCGAAGCTGAGCGCGCCGCCGTCGTGGCCGCTCGCGCCCGCCGCCGGGCAGGTGCCGGCCGTCGCCGAGCAGCTTACGGTCACGCCGCGGCCCGAGGTGTCGGCGAAGGCGGTCGTGGTCGCGCTCTCGTCTAGCTCCAGCAGCAGCGCCGGGCTGGCGGTCTCGCGCACGGTCATGTCGCTGAACTGGATGAGATTTTCGATCAGCGAGGGATCGTCCGGCACCGAGGGGTTCAGGCCGAAGGCGAATTCCTTGAGATCGACCAGCGAGTCCTCGTCGCCGTCGATGCCGGTCGGATCGGACCAGACGCGGGTCGTCGCCGCCGAGCCGTCGGCGGCGGTGTAGCCGACCAGCCAGCCTTGCTCTAGCTCGACATAATCGCTGAGGCCGTCGCCGTCGCTGTCGCGGCTGAGCGGATCGGTCGAGGCGAACAGCTCGCGGCGGTCGCTGAGCCCGTCGCCGTCGCTGTCGGCGCTGGTCAGCTCGGTGCCCCTGATGAACTCATCGTAGTCGCTGAGGCCGTCGTCGTCGCTGTCGGGGTCGGTGTCGTCGGGATCGGCGCCGCCGCCGCTCGTGAGGCGCAGCCCGTCGCCGTCCAGGTCTTTCTGGGCCGGCAGGGCCAGGGCGGCGTTGTTGTTCCAGTCCATGGCGATGAACCCGTCAAGCGTGTCGGGCAGGATGTCGTAGACGAAATTATCGCCGAGATTGATGTGGTTGGAGCCTTCCTGATTGTCCCAGTCGCAGCCGACGAAGAACCAGCAGGTCAGGATCGGCAGCGAGTAGGCCTCGGTCAGGTACAGCTCTTTGTCGAGCGTGCGGTTGAGGCCGGTCCCCATCCCGGCGAAGGTGTGGACGCTGGTCAGGGTCTTTTTCATGCGGATTTGGTCATCGCCGGGCGTGGTCCAGTCACTGGTGCTGCCGTCGAGGCCGAACTCGCCGTGGCGGTCGTACTCGCCGCGCTGGAGGTAGTAGCGCAGCGTGGTTTTCTTGGCCGCCATGCTGGCGAACGGGCCGAAAATAAACGTGTGGATGGGATCTTCGTGTTTGAGCGTGGTCGTGACCGCCACCGTGATCTTGACGGCGTTGGAGCGCACGTAGCCGGCGCCGGGACTGGTCAGGCTGGCGTCGGTGATGTCGAAATCCATGCGCGAGCTGTCGTCGAAATTGGTGATCACGCTCTCGACGGTGAAGATTTTGCTCGCCAGCCACTCCGTCACCCGATCCTGCATCCCGCGGATATTGAGCAGCGAGAGGATGAGATCGACCAGGTAGAACAGCTGGAGAATCAGGCCGACGATCGGCAGGCTGCCCAAGATCGTGAAGACCACGAAGACAATCGTGGCCGCCACCGTGCCGGCGATGGCGTACTCCATGGCGATGCCGCTGAGCTGCCCGCTGCTGATTTGGGCGATCAGCGGGCCCCAGGTCGCGGCGAGGAAAATCAGCGCGGTGACGGCGGTGCCGATGCTCAGCGACGATTTGGTGAATTTGAGCACCTTGGTCATGCTCAGGCCGGCTTTGTAGGCTTTGTAGGCCGTGCGGACCATCGTCACGATGTAGCCGGCGGTCATCATCACCGAGAGGCCGTTGAGCGCGTAGGAGGCGACCGACAGCGCCTGCTGGTCGCCGGTCATCATGCCGTAGCCGTAGAGCAGCACCGCGCTGGCGGCGACGACGGTCAGCACGGCGACGGTGCCGTTGATCAGCCGGCCGTTGTTGCTGTGGATGGCGCTGACGACGGTGTATTTGCTCTTGTAGATCGAGAAGCTGGTCTTGAATTGCTTCCAGAAGGTTGTGTTGGGGGTGGTGACGCCGCTGAAATAGCGCCCCCAGGCGTTGGCCATCTTGGTGTAGAGCGCGGCGCCGATCGAGCTGCCGTACATGCCGGCGACATAGTTGGCGCCCTTGAAGCTCGGCCGGTTGTCCCAGGCCGGCGTGTACTCGTACAGCTCCTCGCCGTTGTAGGTCCAGGTGGAGTCGCCGTCGGCCTCGACCACGCCGACCGAGCCTTTGCTCAGCGCGATGTAGTACAGCTGGGCCCAGGTCCGCTTGCCCTCGGCGACATCGGCGCTCTCCTGCGAGCTGTCGGCGGCCTGGAAGAAGCTGGTCTGGGCCAGATTGGCGCTGAGCGCGGTCGCGTAGTCCTCGACATCCATGTTCTGCCAGGTATTGTTGACATAAGCATACGGGCTCCAGCTGAGCAGCGCGCGGGTGCTGGCGCCGACGCTGGCCGGATCGAGATTGAAGCTGACGGCGCCGCCGCCGATCGTCGCGTAGTCCAGGCTGAGCTGGCGCTGGGTTTTCTCCTGGGCGAACAGCAGCGTGGGGTTGGTCTTGCCGGCGAACGGCGTGAACACTTCGTTGAGCAGCTGCTTGGTGCCGGTCATCATCACCGTCGAGATGTAGCCGCTGTGGTCGTAGGTGCCGAAAGTGCGGACGCCGAGATAGTTGCTGTTGTTGGTCCACTGGTCAAGCTCGGAGCGCAGGGTCGAGACGCTGACATCGCGCTCGCCGTCGCCCTGGCAGACATTGTTGACCTTGGTGTCGCAATCGATGCCGGTCAGGAACGTGTTGCTAAGATACCAGCTGGCCATCCACAGCTCGTCGTCGCGGCTCAGATTGTCGTCGCGGCCGGCGGCGGGGTTCTCGTAGACGATGCCGACGTCAAGGCCGTGCTCCTCGCTGACCTGCATGCCGGTCAGCCGCCAGTCGTCGTCGTAGGTGTGGATGACCGTCATGGCGTCCTGGCGGGCGCAGGTGTCGGGGTCGGCGGCGGCGTCGATGCACTCGTCGGTGAGCATCTGGACCAGCCAGACCACCCGCAGCTGCTGGGCCGAGCCCCAGGTTGCGCGGCCGCCGCTGCCCTGCGAGGGCCAGTAGAGCAGCTGGGTCGAGAAGGCCGTCGCCGTGTCGCCGGTCTCGCCGGCCACGGTCGTCAGCGGCACGAGCATCGTCAGGTCGCCGGAGGCCGCGTCCTCCTGGCGCACGCTGATGCCGTAGGGGTCGGTTTCGCCGGTGTCGAGCCAATCGCTGAGCGGCGTGCTGAGCGAGCGGGTCGTGCCCTGGTAGGCGGCTTTGACCGGCAAGTTGCCGTAGTGGCCGGCCGCGTAGGGGATCGTGACCTCCAGCATCGGCACCAGGCGGATGTCGCCGTTGGCGGCGCGGCTGTCGCTGGCTTTGGCCGAGGAGTTGACCGTGCTGGCGAAGGTTGTGGTCTTGCGGCGCTGGATCTGGCCCTCGCTGTCGCCGGACGGCCAGTCCAGCACGTTGCCAAGCTGCTGGATGTGAGCGGGATCGGTGGGGCGCAGCTGGATGTCAATCAGCACCGGCCGGTTGGTCTCCAAGTTGGAGATGCTGAGGGCGAGCGGGCTGTTGCCGCCGTAGACCGTGCCGGTCAGCGTGTCGGGCGAGAGATCGACATTGTCGTGGACGCTGTCGCCGTCGTTGTCGTCGTCGAACAGATTGGGCGTGCCGTCGCTGTCGGTGTCGGGGCAGATCGCATTGGGATTGTAGGTCCCGGGCGTCACCACCGACCAGACCGGGCACTCGCTGCTGTCGACGGAGCCGTCGCGGTTGCTGTCGCTGTTGGTCGGGTCGAGATACCAGGTGCGGCCCTGATAGGCGAAGCCCTTGACCTCCAGGTTGTCGGGGATCGAGTCGCTGTCGGTGTCGGTCTCGCCGGGCAGCGTGCCCAGCGCGTTGACCTCGGCGCCGTCCGTGAGCGTGTCGCCGTCCGTGTCCTTGGGATCGGCGACGCCGGAGCAATAGGCGCTGGACGAGGCGACCGAGGGGCAGGTGTGCCAGCTGGCCTCGTCGGCGTCGTTGAGGCCGTCGCCGTCGGTGTCGGTGCTGGTGATGACGCCGCTGGCCTGGACGGCGCCGGCCAGGCCGCGCAGCTGCGGGCCGGGAGCGGGCGCGGCGGGGGCGGCCAGGGGATCGCGGTGCGGATCCCAGTTGCTCTGGGCCAGGGCCTGGCGGGCGCCGGCCAGCGTGTCTTGCTTGGCGGCGGCGCTCTCCTGCTGGGTTTCTTTTTCCTTCTGGCCGGCGGCGAACGAGCGCATCTCGGCGGCCTGGAGCTGGGGCGTCGCCAGCATC
>DASWWB010001007.1:0-2341 GCA_036406115.1 Herpetosiphonaceae bacterium | reverse complement strand
AGGATCCGCCAGCAGCGCATCGCGGTAACCTGCGAATCCAAGCAGCAATGGTATTTTGGCGAGCGCCAAGCCGCGCCTCAAAGCGTCCTGGCCCCTGATCCCTGACCCCTCATAAATCCCTTCAAAATGCCCTATTTCCCCTTCTTGACCGCCCTTTTACTCTCAGGTATAATTGACGCACTGGCGTATGTGTTATGTCACCTAACGCGGGAAGTTTTTGTATGGCGGTACACCTTGGGCGTTACACAAGCGTTGCGATCGATCCTCCAATGCGGCCAAGCTAGTCGGCAGCAGCGGCGCCTCGCAGCGCGGCTGTTTTTTGGTGCAATTCTTGCAACGTCGCTCGCAGCATGCGCGCCGCCGGAGCCATTGAAGCTCCAGACCCAAACGCCAGGCCAGTCAACAACCATCGCCGTTCCGACCAATCCCATCAGCACCCCGGGCGGCCCGCCGACCAGCGTGCCGGTGGCGACCGAGGCGCCGGGCGCGGGGACGGAGCAACCGGGCGCGACCACCAGCGTACCCACAGCAGCCGACCAACCGACCGTGCCGGTTGCCCCGGAAACTGCGGTGCCGACGCCGGCCATGCCGACGCTCGCGATCACGCCGCCGCCCCAGGGCAGCGCCGCATGGAACGCCGTCAAGCTGGAATACGCGCGCTTCGACGCCCCGCGAACCTATGTCGCGCCAGCCAGCACGCTGCTATGGTGGTATGATCCTCAAACAGCTCAGTTCGTGGCGCTGGGCTGGGTCAAAGGCAACATCACCGCCCAAGGCCAGTTCCGGGTTCGCGGCCAGTGGGTGGAGGCGTTGGAGGTGCCGTTCGAGGTCGCGGGCAGCTATGGGCTGACGCTGGATGCCAGCGTGATCGAACGGATTCGTCGGGCCGGCTACACTGGTGATACGATTGAGACCTTTATCTATCTTGCACCTGATCTGGTGCTCGGCCAGTAGGCCGGCCGGAGAGGTCCAGGATAAGGAGACTGGCCGCACATGAGCAGTCGGTACTTAGACATGGTACGCGGGCAGCGCCGCAAGGGCGGGGGCTTTCAGTTCACCGCCAAATCGCTCTTGATGGTCCTGGCGGTTATCGCGATGGTCGGCTCTGCGGTCTACTGGTGGGGCATCCAGAAGGAGTTGACCGGCAATCGCATGGTCGCGATCGCGTTCACTGCGATTCTCGTGCTGGCGCCCCCAAGCCTGGTAAGTTTCCTCATCCCCTGGTCGCCGGCCGGCATGCTGCTCCAGAAGATCAACGCCCGCACCTGGGGCTACATGGTCGTCATTTTCTCCGCCATGATTCTGGTCTACTACTCCTTTTCCATCCAATACCAATGGTGGAGCGCCCAGGAAGTGGTCGCCAACTCAGGCATCGTGCTCCAGCAGGTGCTGATCGGCTTGATCGGCTTCATTTTCATCCCCGCGCTGCTCTGGACGCCCGTCACCAGCGACGAGCTGGTCGAACAGGTCCGCCAGGCTCACTTGGTCCGCCGCTACGAGCTGCAAACCCAGGCCGATATCGCCATCCTGCGCAACACCCTGATGCGCGCCCAGGAAAAGGCCCTGATCGGCTTCGCCAACCTCACGGTCCAGGAGCGCGAGGAGCTGGCCTCGGTGATGCGCGGCTTGGTCCGCGGCATCGACCAGACCATGAAAGAGCTGGCCCACAGCGTCAAAACTGTCAGCGGCGCCACGGTGCCGTTCGGCTCGCTCGAGGACAACGACGATATCAAAGGCTATCTGGATTACATATCCGACAGCCTGGTCGAGAGCGGCATGCTGCCCAACAACCAGCAGCGCCCGCAAACCACGCCCACGGGCGGCTCGTCGATGACACGCAGCGATCAGCCCAGCGGCGGCTACGGTTCTCGCTAGGAACCCCAGGAAGGAGGCAGGGATGCGCGGCAAACTTTACACCACCGATTCCCAGCTCGCGGATGACGATTTGCAGGAGCTGGGCGATGAACTGGCGATGAAGCTCTACGCCACGATGGGGCCGAAGGTCTATCTGCTCGGCCGCACCGATATCAGCCAGCTCATCGATCGCTATATCGACGATCTCGACCCCAAGGACCAGGAGGCGCTCCCCTGGCTCATCTGGGACCTCTTCCAAGAGGGCATGGAGCTTGAGTTCGGCTAGCTCCTCCCCCTGCCGCCGAAACCCGCAACGGGCCGCCCTCACCGCGAGGGCGGCCCGTCCGTTTGCCCGCGAGCTGTGATACAGTTCCCCCAGGCCCAGCGCCGCCCGTTGTTTTCGGATACGCTATCGACCGTGAGCCGCCAGCCCCGCCAATCCAGCCGCCGCCCTTCGCTCCGCTCGCTGATCGGCTGCTGGCTCGCG
>DASWWB010001006.1:0-1863 GCA_036406115.1 Herpetosiphonaceae bacterium | reverse complement strand
GGACAAGCTGGGCGCGGGCGCGGGCATTCAGCTCGGCGATCGGCACGCCGGTCGGACAGACCTCGTTGCAGACCCGGCAGCCCGAGCAGTAGTCCACCGAGTGGTCGGGCGAGCCCGGCTGGTCCGCGTCGCGGAAGCGCTGGGCTTGCGGGCCGACGTATTTCGGGCCGGGGAAGAGATCGGTCACCGCCGCCACCGGGCAAGCGGCGGTGCAAATATTGCATTTGATGCAGAAGTCGAGGGCCTGGTCGATCAGCTGGATGGATTCTGGCATGGGCGGGCCTCACACTGGGACGCGACACCCATTATACCCCAGCCCCGCCGGGCGCAGCCAGCGCAGCGCCGGCCGTGGGACTTTGTTTGTTTTATCGCTTGACAAAGTTTAGCCCCCTGGTACAATAGGGGCACTTTCACAGCGGAGGCCCCAGATGACCCGTCCCTCAGCGATGACCGCCGATCTCAGCTTGATGCGCGAGCTTAATCGCGCGCTGGTATTGCAGCTCATCCGGCGCGAGGGCCGCATTTCGCGGGCGGACATCGCCAAGCAGACCAAGCTCAGCCGCTCGACGGTGTCGAGCATCATCACCGACCTGATCGAGGACCGGCTGGTCAACGAGACCGGGATCGGCACCTCGAAGGGCGGGCGGCGGCCGATCATCCTCGAATTCAACTACCAGGCCAACTATGTCTTGGGCATGGAGGTTGGCACCAGCGCCGTGACCGCGATCATCACCGACCTGGATGCGCGGATCTGCGCCCGCAAGCAATTCCCCTTCGACATCATCCAGGGCTGGCAAGTCGGCCTGCCGATCATCAAGCGGCTGATCTCGCTGATGCTCAACGAATCGCCGGTCGGCCGGGGCAAGCTGAGCGCGATCGGCCTGGGCGTGCCTGGGCCGCTGGATTTCCGCTCCGGGCGCACGATCGCCCCGCCGGTGATGCCGGGCTGGGACAACGTGCCGCTGAAAGACGAGCTGAACGAGGCCTTCCAGCTGCCCGTGTCGCTTGACAACGACGCCAACTTGGCGGCGATGGCCGAGTACCGCTGGGGCGCCGGCCAGGGCTCGCGCAACATGGCCTATGTCTACATGGCCAGCACCGGGATCGGCGCCGGGCTGTTGATCGACAGCAGCCTGTACCGCGGCTCGATCGGCAGCGCGGGCGAGATCGGCCACACGACGCTGAGCATCGACGCCGAGGACGCGGTCAGCCCCGAGGCGGCGGGCACCCTGGAGCAGCTGGCCAGCGTGCCGACGCTGCTGCGCCACGCCCGGGCCGCCGGCCTGATCGGCGCCGACGGCGACCTGGGCGACTTCCTGGCGGCCGTGCCGGGCTCCGAGGAGGCGCAGCGGCTCATCCGCCAGTGCGGCCACTACATCGGCGTGGCCGTGGCGGGGCTCGTCAATATCTTCAATCCCGACAGAGTGGTGATCGGCGGCGCGCTGCCGGAGTCATCGCCGCTGCTGCTTGAGACCATCCGCGTCACCGTCCAGGCCCGGGCGCTGGCGATCGCCGTTCAGCACACCACGATTGTCCCCGGCAGGCTGGGGCAGGACGTGGTGGCGCTCGGCGCCGCCGCGCTGGCCACGGAGCGCCTGTTCGCGCCACCCGCCCTTGAGCGCCCGGCCACCCTGGGCCTCCAGCCCAAGCTGGCCCGGACGACAGTCAGCAACTAACCAGCCCGGCCTCCGCGCCCGCTGGCTGCAAAAGGAGGTGATCGTCCCGAACAAACGCCGGCCTTTCGTCCGCCCATCGGAATGATTTCGCAGATACCAAAGGAGAATCTCCGCAATGAAGCGCATGTTTAGCTTCCTGCTGCTCAGCGTGATGATGCTGGGCCTGCTGGCCGCCTGCGGCGGCGGC
>DASWWB010001005.1:0-4141 GCA_036406115.1 Herpetosiphonaceae bacterium | reverse complement strand
CGCCCGCGCCGCGAGCAGGCCGAGGGCCAGGGCCGCCGCCTCGTCGGCGGTCAGCCAGAGCGGCGGCAGCGTCCAGCCCGGCCGGAGCTGGTAGCCCCCGTAGCGGCCGGGCGTCGATTCGACCGGCACGCCCAGATCCTGGAGCTGGGCGACATACTGGCGCACCGAGCGCTCGCTGACCTCCAGCCGCTCCGCAAGCTCCCGTCCGCTCAGGCGCTCGCCCGCATGGAGCAGCGCCAGCACCGTCAGCACACGGGTGGTCGGATAATACACGGCAGCCTCCGCAATGCGGAAGCGCTTCTTCCGCATTGGGCAGTATACTCACGCTATGATGATCAATGCAAGGAGGGATGGCGGAATGAGCGAACACAACAGCTTGCAGGCGGGGAAAAACGAGAGCGGCTACCTGGCGCTGCCGGCGGGCGCGGCGACCGGCGCGGTGCTGGTGCTGCACGCCTGGTGGGGCCTGAACGAGGTGTTCACCGACCTTTGCGACCGGCTGGCGCAGGCGGGCTTCGTCGCCTACGCGCCCGACCTCAACGACGGCAAGATCGCCGCCACGATCGCGGAGGCCGAGGCGCTGAACGAGGCGCGCGACCAGGAGCGCACAGGCGCGGCGGCGTTCGGCGGCCTCGCCGCGCTGCGCGCCCATCCGGCGGCGGGCGACGGGCCGGTCGGCCTGATCGGCTTCTCGATGGGCGCCAGCTGGGCGGTGGAGCTGGCGAGCGCCAAGCCGGAGGATGTGGCCGCCGTGGTCCTGTTCTACGGGGCGGGCCTGACGGATTTCGCCCCGTCGCGCGCCGCCTATCTCGGCCACTTCTCCGAGACCGACGAGTGGGAGCCGATGGAGTGGGTCAACAAGATGGAAACCGGGATGCGCGAAGCCGGCCGCGAGGTCACCATCCATCTCTATCCCGACGCCAAGCACTGGTTTTTCGAGCCGAACCGCCCGGAGTACGATCCCGCCTTCGCCGAACTGGCCTGGGAGCGCACGCTGGCCTTTCTGCGCGCCAAGCTGGGCGGGCAGCCCGCGTAGCGCCGGGCCGCCGCTCGCCCATCAGCTCCGCGCCGCCAATCCGCGCCGCCGCTGATCGGCCATGGCGGCGCGATGAGAATCCAGCGCCCCGCCTGCTCATCCAGGCGGGGCGCTGCCGTGCCGCGGCGGGGGCGGCTAGCGGTTCATCCGCAGCGAGGGGAAGTGCTGGTTGAAGCGCTGGGTGACCGCCCTGGTGATCAGCAGCGCGCTGGCGCGGGTCGCCGGGCCGGCCTGGGAGACCGCCTCGACCGTCACGCTGTCGCTGGCGCCGTCGGCGGCGGAGGCCGGCACCAGCACCGCCACTTCGAGCAGCGCCCGCTCGCCGGACGCCAGGCGCAGGCTCGTCGTGGCCGGGACCGTGGCCCAGGCGTTGCCGCTGACCGAGACGGCGAACGTATCGTCCTCGGCGCCGTTGTTGGTGACCTCAAGGGCGTAGGTCGCGGTCAGGCCTTTGGTCGCCAGCTGCTCCTGGTCGCCCGCCACCGTGACGTTGTGCGGCAGGGCGGCGCAGCCCTGGACGCTGACATCGTCGATGTACCAGCCTTCGCGACCGACAATCTCATCCGAGGCCAGCCGCCAGCGGAACTGGACGGATTGGCCGGCGTAGGCGCTGATATCGACCACCGAGTTGATCCAGCGCGGCTGGTAGCCGGGATCGCACCAGACCTCCGCCGGACGGAGCGGATTGGAGCCGTTGGCGAGCAAGCGCGCGTCGTAGGGATCAGTGAGCAGGGCGGCCTTGGGCACCGGAATCCAGGTGGCGCCATCGGTCGCGACCTCCAGCAGGCCGCCGTCCCAGCACAGATCGGCGACCGGGATGCCGTCGAGCAGCTGGAGATTCTGGAAGCGCAGGCTGACCGGCCCGTGGAGCGCGGAGGGCAGATTGAAGCGCGGCGACACGAGCTGCTGATCGCTGACAGCGCCGGGATCATCGGCGTGCCAGGCCCAGATGCCGCTGGTCGTCTGGTAGCTCGCCAGCGCCCAGGTGTCGTTGGTGCCGCCGTGGGTCCAGCCCGCCGTGCTGCGCTCGAAATCCGTGCTGTAGACCGTCACCGTCGCGCTGTTGACCGGGCAGACCGCCTGCGCCGGCTTGGTGCGGAAGACCGAGGCGGCCGAGCTGGCGCCGAAACCGCAGACATTGCCGGCCTTGGCCCGCCAGTAGTACAGCGTGTCGGCGTCCAGCCGGGTGTCGAGCGTCGCGCCGGGCAGCGCCGTCGTCGCGGTGTAGACCAGGTTGGCGAACGCGGCGTCGGTGGCGACCTCAAGCTCGTAGGCCGTCGCGCCGGGCAGCGCCGCCCAGGAGAGCGCCGGCAGCAGATCGACATTCGTCGACCGGTGATGGGGCAGGCGCAGGCCGGGCGCCTCGGGCGGCGCCGCGACAATCGTCAGCGAAAGCGGGATGCTGTAGTTCGTGCCGGCTCCGGCCGCCGCCACGGTCATGCGGTAGGCGCCGGCAGCCGCGGCCGCCGTGTTGCCGATCGTCAGGCCGGAGCTGCCGGGCAGGGCGGCGATCGGATTCTGGCTGAACGCCGCCGTGGCCCCTGCCGGGACGCCGCTGGCGCTGAGCGTCACCGGGGCGACGTTTTGCGAGCCGACCAGGACCGTGAAGGCCGCGTTCGCGCCGCGGCAGATGGTCTGGGCCGGCGGCGTGGCGGCGATCGTCTTGCAGGCCGGCGGCATCTCGAACGCCTCCGCGTTGTCGCTGACGCTGGCCGACGAGCCCTGGACGGCCCCGAAGCCGAGGCCGCGCTTGGCGAAGGCGGTCCAGAGCAGGCAGGTGTTGGCGCCGCCAGTGTAGGCCTGGTCGGCGGCCAGGATCGCGTCGCGGCCGTCGACGAAGCCGGGCGAGCAGGGCTGGAGCTTCATGCCATCGGTGATCAGCTGCTGGGCGAGCTGATTGCCCTTGAGCGCCGTCCAGGAGCCGCCAACCGGCCGGTAGAAGTCGCCGCTGAAGCCGTATTTGCCAATCAGCGCCCAGTTGATCTCCCACAGCATCGCCGCCCAGACCTGGCCGACCGAGTGCGGCCCCCAGGCGCCGCGGATGCTGTTGTAGGTCTGCGGGTTGATTGCCATGTTGGTCGAATAGGGATAATCGCGCACGCCCTCGCCGGTGACCGGCTGGTTAAGGGCGTAGGTGCCGACGCCCCGGCGCTGCGGGCCGGTGTCGCCGGCCTTCTGCGTGAGGAACAGGCCCTGCCAGTCGCTCCAGCCCTCGCCCATCTGCTCGCCGTTCCACAGGCAATTGGTGTTGGAGGGGCCGCCGGTGAGGCGGTTGGAGATGCCGTGGCCGTATTCGTGGGCGATGATCCCGTTGTCGAAGTCGCCGTCGCGCTGCGGGTTGCTCAGGGACCAGAGGTACATTTGCATGCGCGGCTGCTGGCCGTCGGGCGGCGTGTAGAAATTGGCGTTGTTCAGCCCGCCGCCGTCCTGGGCCTCGGCCTGGACCGGATCGTTGGCCAAGCCGCCGCGGCCGTAGTTATTGGCCTGGAAACCGCCCGCCGCCTCGGTGAAGCCGTAGCGGTAGAGCGTATCGTGCAGATAGTTGTTCCAGAGAAACAGATTCGTCGTCGCCGCCGGGCGATAGGCGGACGGCGCCTGGGATAAATTGAGCGGGAAGCTGAAATCGAGTCCGGCGCCGCCGCTCGGGCTGCCGCCGGCGTCGGGTTGGTCGTTGTCATCGGCGTCGATGTAGGCGTGGACGTTGTTGCCTTGGGTCGTGGTGAACTCGGCCCCGGCGGCACCGTCAGTATCGTGCCAGCCAAAGGGCGAGCCGACAGCGTCCGCCGGCTGGTTGACGAGCGCGCGGCCGTCGGCGGGCGGCAGCGGCGCGGTGTGCTGCGGGCTCTCGACGCCGAGCGGGTAGCCGCGATACGAGGAGCCGTCCGGCACCGGGTTGGGCGCCAACGGCACCGGGAGATCGGCGGGCGGCGCCTGGGCGGCGGGCTCGCCCGGATGGGCCGGCGGCGCGGCGTCGAACTCATCGTGGATCACCCAATCGTTCTGACCCAGGATGGCGCCGCTGGCCGCGTCGACCCGCACGCTCCAATGATGGGCGGCGCTCAGCTCGTACAGGCTGACATGCCAGGCCAGGCGCGGGTCGGGCCC
>DASWWB010001004.1:0-2743 GCA_036406115.1 Herpetosiphonaceae bacterium | reverse complement strand
CGTTACCAGCAGCGCCGGCCGGGCGGCGAGCGCCGGCGCCGGCAGCCCTTCCAGCCAGGCGAGGATCGGCGCCGCCGCGCCGCGAAAGATCAGCGGCATGGGGCCGCCCATGCCCAGCAGCGCCGCCCGGTCGATGGCGCCGGCGGCGGCGGCCTGCTGGAACGCCTCCAGCTCGAAGCCGTTGGCCTCCAGCCAGGCGGAGGCCCGCAGGCGCAGCGCGGCTTCGTCGGCTGGCGCGGTGGCGCGCAGGCGCTGGAGCAGCGCTTCGGCGAACAGATGGTGGTAGCGATACCAGCGCCGCTCATCGTCCAGCGGCGTGATAAAGAGATTGGCCCGGTCGAGGTACTCCAGGGTTGTTTGGGCCGCGTCCTCCGCGCCAGGCGGCTCGCCCCCGGCCAGCGCGTCGCACAGCGGCCCGCACAGCCTGCCGAGGATCGAGGTGCGCAGCAAAAAGCGCTGGATGGGCGCGGGCTGGCGGGCCAGCACCTCCTCGGCCAGGTAGTCAAGCACGAAGCGATGGCCGCCGGCGAACGAGCCGATCACGGCGGCGGCGTCGCGCTGTCCGCGCAGCGAGATCGCCGCCAGCTGGAGGCCGGCGATCCAGCCCTCGGTGCGCCGCTCCAGGGCCTCGACCTGCGCCGGCGCCAGTCCCAGCCCCATCGCCTGGTTGAGGAACGCGGCGGCCTCGTCGGCGGTGAAGCGCAGATCGCCGGCGCGCAGCTCGGTGAGCTGGCCGCGGGCGCGCAGGCGGGCAAGGGGCAGGCGCGGCACGTCGCGGGCGGCGATCACCAGGCGCATCTGCGGCGGCATCCGGTCGATCAGCAGGGCGAGGGCGGCGTCGATCTGGGGCGAGTCGATCAGGTGGTAGTCGTCGAGGACCAGGGCGAACGGCCCGGGGAGCGCGGCGAGATCGTTGATCAGCGCGGCGACAATCGCCTCGGGCGGCGGCGGCTGGGTCGATTGGAGCGCGCCGAGCGCCCCGGCCCCGCTGCCCGGCGCCAGGCTGCGCGCGGCGGCGATCAGATAGGCCAGGAAGCGGCCGGGGTCGCTGTCGGCCTCGTCAAGCGCGAGCCAGGCGGCGCGGCCGCCCAGCGGATCCCCGCTCTGATCGGCCAGCCAGGCGGCGAGCAGCGTGGTTTTGCCGAAGCCCGCCGGCGCGGTGATGAGGGTCAGCGGCCGGCGCAGGCCCGCGCTCAGCCGCTCGCTCAGCCGCGGCCGGTCGATCAGGCCCGGCCGCGGGGGCGGCAGATACAGTTTGGTGGAAAGGATTGGCGCGGCCATGCAGTGATTATAGGGAGCGCGGACCGGGTCCGTCAATCTGATCGGCGACTGGGGATTGGGGATCGGAGACTGAGTGTTAGATGATCAGTCCCCGATCCCCGATCCCCGAAACTAGAGCTTCGTGACCTCCAGCTCCTCGATGCGCGGCCCGCTCATCCTAGTGACCGTGAAGCGCAGGCTTTCGTGGACCAGGCTGTCGCCGGGCAGGGGCAGGTGGCCGAGCTTCATCAGCAGGAAGCCGGCGACCGTCTCGTAATCGCCCTCGGGCAGGAACACGTCAAGCTCATCGTTGAACTCGCTGATCCGGAGCTGGGCGTCGATGACGAAGGTGCGCTCGTTGATCTCCTTGATATCCTCGGCCTCGTTGTCAAGCTCGTCTTGCAGCTCGCCGACAATCTCCTCGACCAGGTCCTCCATGGTCGCGATGCCGGCCATGCCGCCGTACTCGTCGATCAGCACCGCCATTTTGGTGTGCTGGCCGCGCATCTCCTGGAGCAGCTTGCCGATGCGCTTGCTCTCGGGGACGAAGAATGGCGGGCGCATCAGGCCGCCCACCGTCGCCGTGCGATCATCCTGGTGGTCGCGCAAGTAGACGAGCACATCTTTGGCCGAGACCACGCCGCGCACATCATCGATCCCGCGCTCGCCGACGACCGGGAAGCGGGTGTGGCCGGTGGCCGAGAACAGATCCAGGAACTCGCCGAGGGCGGCGGTGTCGCGGATGGTCGTCACCTGCGGCCGGGGGACCATCACCTGATAGGCGCCGCGCTCGGCGAAATCGAAGACATTGATCAGCATCTCGCGGGCCTCGGCCTCGCTGGTGCCGTGGGGCGTCGAGGAGCTGACCATCATGCGCAGGTCTTCCAGCGAGGGGCTGCTGTGGTGGCCCGGCGGCTCGTTGACGCCGAACAGCTTGAGCGTCGTCGCCGTCAGCCAATCCAGGAAGCGGATGAAAATCGCGAAGACCTTGTTGAACAGCTCCAGCGGGAACGACGAGAGCTTGGAGACAGTCTCGGGGGAGCGGATGGCGAACACCTTAGGCGCCTGCTCTCCGAGCACGATATGGAGCGTGGTGACGATCGCGAAGGCGATGATGAAGCCGATCGTGTGGCTGGCGGCCTCCAGCATCGTGCCGTGGAGCAGGCCGTCGAGCGCCGGCTCGACCAGCTTGGCGACCGTCGGCTCGGCGACCGCGCCCAGCGCCAGGCTGGCGAGCGTGATGCCGAGCTGGCAGGCCGCCAGGTAGCGGTCTAGGTCGTTCTGCATCTTGGCGACCAGCCGGGCCTGGCGGCTGCCGGCCTGGGCCATCTGCTGGATGCGGGTGGCGCGGGCGCTGACCAATGCGAACTCGGCCGCCACGAAAAAGCCGTTGAGGATGACCAGAATCACCACCGCCAGCAAATTGAGCAGGGTACTCAAACGTTCCTCCAAAAGAGCTATCAGCTGTCAGCTGTCAGCTATC
>DASWWB010001003.1:0-7936 GCA_036406115.1 Herpetosiphonaceae bacterium | reverse complement strand
GCGTTGCCGGCTGCCTCCTGCGCGGCGATCGCCTGCTCCAAAATCGTCATGTTGTAGAAGATGATCGCATTGGTCAGCAGCCGACTCGCCTCATTCCAGATATCTTGCTCATCCTCGCTGATATAGCGCAGCTTGCCGGCGTGCCCATGGGTTAACGCTTTCTTGAGATGGTGGTATTGCTCGCCGCGGTTGAGCGCCCGCTGCACATTCTGTCGGCGGCGCGGCGAGTCCACAAAGGCCAGCAGGTGCAGCGTCTCGGGAATGTGGTCGTACTCCCAGAGCGCTTGCAGCGTGCGGTTGCGGCGCTTGGCGCTACTGAGCTTCTGGATCAGCACATGCTGGCTGACCGTTTTTCGCGCCAGCGAGACGAAGATCCGCTGGAGTTGATCCCACTCGCTGATAATGAGCTCGGTGTTGAGCTTGCGGACCGGGCGAAACAGCGCGTCCTCACCATAGGCCGCCGGCGGCTGAAACCCATAGAGGCTGGTCCGCATCCGGTCCTGGAGGTTGGCATAGCGGGGGGCAAAGTCATGGCCAAACACGGACAGGATGGCAAAGTTCACCAGATTGGTGCCGTGTGTATCGGTCGAGTGGATCGTTGACCGCACGGCCGTCTCATTGTTATAGAGCAAGTCAAACAGCGCGTGGCCCTCGTGATCATGGGCGCTGAGCATGCCGGTGATAATCGGCAGATGGTTGGTGACCACGGTATGGGCGACCACGCCCTTGCCGGTGGCAAAATAGCGCGCCGCGTGTTGCGACCGGGGCGTGTCAATGATGGTGGCAAACTTTTGTCCATCGCTACTGGAATGGACCACCCCATCGATAGTGTAGGCCTGGAAGAGCGGCTTGGCGGCGATGGCATTAACAATGATGGTCGTGGCCGCCCGCAGGGTTTCCAGCCGCACGTAGTTGCCCGATGCGCGGATTAACGCCCCGGTGGCGATATCCGACATCTCACCCATGCGATGCAGCCCCACGTTGGTGCCCCAGGCAATCAAACAGGCGTGGATGACCCGGTCGTCGGGCCGCTGGCGGGCATAGCGGCCCAGCACGTGATCAAAGGCGTCCATAAAGCCGCAGGCAGCATCAACGGTCGCGAGTACCTGGGCGAGCGTCGTCTGCGGCAGATGCTCATAGAGGGCGTGGTTGGCGCGTTCGCGGGACTTTGGCGTCTTGAGGGTCCATTTCCGGCTTGTGCCGTGCTGGGTGATCTGGATCGCCGTATTCTCACCGCGCGCAATGCGGCCATTGACGCGCGCCCACTGGGCTTCGATCTCCTGCTCCAGCTCGGCCAGATGCTCCGTAATCGGCTGCTGGAGGATCGGCAGATTCGTCGCCGCGATCAACGTCTCTTTGTTGGCCTGCCACTCGGCAAGGGGAATCAGGTCGTCTTCCAGGCTGCGAAAGCGGGTGCTGGTGGGACAGACCAGTTCGCCGGATTCCAGGGCCGCGCGCAGCTGCTGATACAGACCAAACTCGTAGCGGTCGCGGTCTACCTGCGGGGTGCCGTCGGCGGCCGTGCCATAGAGATAGCGCTTGAGGCGCACCGGAATCCAGCGGGTGGGAATGGCCGTTGCGGCGACATCCGCCAGCGTGCGGCGACGGGTGATCGTGGCCTGAAGAAACTGGACCGCCTCCAGCAACGGGGTGTGTCCGTGCGGGGTCGTCAGGACCATAGCCCGGAGCAGTGGGCGGAGCTGGGCTTTGGCGCCTTGCGCGTGGTCATCAATGAAGGTCCAGAAAAAGGCCCCTTCATCGCAGTCCGCGCCGGATGCGAGGTAGTCGGCGACCTGGTCCAGGCGGTCGGCGGGCAGGATGGCAAACGCGCGCTCCTGCACCTGGGCCAACGGTAGCGTGGGTGCCAGCTGATCCGTGGTGAAGAGGTGGAGCACGCGGCCCGCGCGCTTGATGTCAGCGGAGCGCTGCAGCCGATACGCCGTGACCTGCTCCTTCGCCCAGGCTTTGGCGTCATCGCGGATGGTCTTGACGATCTGCATAAAGCCGCTGAGCAAATGGTCATGCAAGCGCTGGGTGCGATGGTGGAGAAAGCAGAGCAGGTACACATCCACCATCCACGTCCGCAGCTGGGCCAAGCGGGCCGCACTATAGAATCCCACCATGCCCGCATAGTGCCGAATGGCATCCGGCGAGAGGTCAAGGAGCGGCAGAATACGGTCGGCGGCAGCGGCCAACGGCTGCATGGTTGTCTGCCGCCGCCGTTCGCGCCCCAACGCCCGCGGGCGCAGATTCCGGGGGATGCGCCGCAGCCCCGTAATGGGATAGTGGCCCTGGTGCGGTTCGAGGAGCGCGTCGAGGGCCGTCTGTTCGTCGTCGGTGAGATGATCCGCCAGCAGGTTCACCAGCCGCGCTTCTTCGGTCGTGATGGCCTTGCCGATGATCTGCTCCTGGAGGTACGTGTAGCCCGGCAGGGTGATTTTCGCGGCGTCAAAGTGGTGGAGGACAATGCGCAGGAGATAGGAGACGTTGGGACTAAAGCGCGCCGCCTGCGTGGCAAGCTGAAACGCGGCCTGCCGATCAGCAGGACGACAGCGCCGGTAGCCGGTGAGATCAAGGATGAACTGGCGCTGCTGCTGAATAGTCCGATCATTGGGGATGCGCAACGCGGCGAGATCGATGGCGAGGGCATGATACTGGCAAATCCAGGTCAAATCGGGGAGGACAGCATCGAGGGTGGTGACGCTGAACAGGCGGGGCTTGGCCTTGAAATAGCCCAGCAGCAGAATGAAAAACGCCTGGACGGCGCCATCTGTCCAGGTGGCGAGCAGCACCGCCTCCGCCGGCGTCAGCGCAAAATAGACGCCGCGCTCCTCGTCGGTGAAGATCGGCCGGTCATACAGCGCGGCGCGGTCGGCGGGATCAAGCAGGCGCAAGCGTTTGGTATCAAGGCCGGTGTACACTTGGCTCATGTTCACTCTCGATGATGTGACCCATCCTTTGCTACGATACTGCTGATTCCGCATACACGTCGGAGGTGGGAGCAGCAATGGATGTACAGGCCTTTTTGCCCTCACGGCACCTCGTCGTCGATGAATGGTTGTGGAATGAAACGGACCAGGCCGGTACCCTCATGGTTTCGGTCTTGACGCCCACGGCAGCCTGTCCGGTCTGCCAGCAGGTCAGCGGGCGCGTTCATAGCCGGTATACCCGGACCCTTGCTGACGTGCCGTGGGGGCCGCTTGCCATCACCCTCCTGGTGCATGTGCGGCGCTTCCGCTGTCTCAATGGCCAGTGTGCGCGCCGCATTTTTGCCGAACGCCTGCCGGACGTTGCCGCACCGTTTGCCCGCCGCTCGGTGCGCCTGGCCACGCGCCAGCAGCAGTTGGGGGTCTTAACCGGCGGTACGCTGACGGCCGCCATCTGTCAGGCGTGGCGCTGTCCCGTCAGTCGGATCACGGTTGGGCGCTTGATTCAGCACCTCCCCGATCCCCACGATCCACCACCAACGGTGATCGGTGTCGACGATTGGGCCTTCCGCAAAGGACAGCGCTATGGCACGATCATTGTCGATCTTGAGCGCCACACGGTACTCGATCTCCTGCCGGATCGCACCAGCGCGACGCTGGCGGCCTGGCTCCACCGGCATCCATCCATTCGCGTGGTGAGCCGTGATCGTGCCCTCGCCTATAGCGAAGGCATTCGGACCGGTGCCCCGTTGGCAACCCAGGTGGCGGATCGCTGGCACCTCCTGCGCAACGTCGTCGAGACGCTGACCGACGTGCTCATCCAGCAGTCCGCTGGGTGGCGGAAGGGGCTGCGCCAGATTGTGACCAGCGAGCTCCAGGCAGCACAGGGTGCTGTGCCCGCCCTACCGCTCGATGCAGGAGCGTCCGACGACCAGCCGCCGGGCGATCCCGCACGGCGGGACGTCCGCAAAGCGCGCTATGACGCGCTCCACACGCTGGCGGCGACCGGTCTGAGTGTGCGTGCCCTGGCGCGTGCGAGCGGCCTCAGTCGGAATACCGTGCGCAAATGGCTGCACACTGACACGTTTCCCGAACGCGCGGCACGGTCCCGCCGTCCCAGTGTGCTGGATGGGTACAAACCGTACATCCGCGAACGCTGGCATGCCGGCAACGTGACCGGGCGCACCATCTACCAGGAAATCCTCGCGCAGGGGTATGCGGGCAAAGTGAGTACCTTCAAAGCCTTTGTGACAACCCTCCGCCGCGACCACCAGCAGCGACCAGCACCGCCACGGCTCCCCAGCCCGCGCCAGATCATTGGCTGGGTGTGCCAGCCACCAGCAGAACGGAGTGAAGCGGGCACGCTCTGGCTGCTCCGGCTCGGGGATGCGCATGGTGGGGTTGCGCAGGGACTGGCCTTGGCCGAACGCTTTTTCGCGATGGTGCGCGACCGCCAACCAGCCCTGCTCGCGCCGTGGCTCCACGACGCAAAGCAGAGCAGTGTGCGGCCGTTTCGCACGCTCGCCGGCAGTATGGAACGCGATGCGACGGCGATACAGGCGGGGTTGGCACTGCGCTGGAGCACGGGGATGGTGGAAGGCCATATCAACCGGCTGAAATACCTGAAGCGCCAGATGTTTGGGCGGGCATCCTTAGCAACCTTGCGTAAACGGCTGCGCTACCGTCCAGCGTGAAGTGGATCACATCATCGAGAGTGAACATGAGCCAAACAAAAATCGGCCTTGACATTTGGTGGATGCGGACGCAGTGGGTGGCATCAGGCCGCTCCCTGGCAACGCCCATGACCGCAGGCATGTGGCCCTGCGGCGCTACCCATGCCAGCGCAGCAGGGCGCTGCCCAGAATGACCACGCTGCCCAGAAGCTCGGCCAGCGCGGTCGGGGCGATCAACTGGCGTGGATGCGTGACCTGGCGCCGGAGGCGTGCGCTCCGCACGATGATGACGAGCGCCAAACTTGCTGGCACAGCCACGACGCCGCCGATACTGAGGACCGCTACCGGGATGTAGGAGCTAGCGGCGCCACTCATCACCACAGCGGCAACGAGGGCCTGACCGACCCCGATGATCAGCAGGGTGCGCAGGGTCATGACGGCTGCCGCGCGACCGTGCCGGTCACGGGGAACCATGTCCCCCAGCAGCCAGACCATGACCGGTGCCACACTCGTCCCAAAGGCGAGGCCCGTAGTGAGCCGAAGAACATTCGCCGGGGCGTATAGCGCCCCAGCCCGGACTTCTGCGAGGGTCGAGTTGATCCCATCAAGGACCATGCTGCTAAAGAGCAGCGCGAGGACGCCCAGCATTGGCCACGATCCCACCCGTGGGGCGCCGAGGCGCCCCCGCCACAGCAGGACGATCAGGCTCACGGCAAAGCCAGCATAGATCCCGACCATGCGTGATTCGAGCGGCTGCTGGAGCGCGCCCGAGAAATAGGAATGTCCGGGCCGGAGGCTACACATCCCCCCCATCAACTGCAACAGTTTGTGGGGCATGCTGCCGGGGACCAGCACCACGGTGCTCAGCACGAGCAGGACCCCCAGCGGTAGCAGCCAGCGGAGCGGTCCCTGCCACCGCGCATCGTCGATCTGCTGGGCGGCGGCGGCTGCCTGCTGACGGCGGGCCGCAATGGTCGCCTGGGCTTGGGCCACAATCTGTTCGGGGTCCATTGGCGTTCTCCTTCCTGCGAGGCATCCGCCCAGACACGGATGCTGCTGTCATCCATGCTCAGGTGGTGGGCGTCTCTGCGTCCGGCGCGGGCGCTGGCGTGGACCGGTCCCTGCGGCGCGTCCGGCGATCGTCCCGCCAGAGGGTGATGCCGAGACCGACGGCGCCCAGCGAAATCGCGACATCGGCGCTGTTGAAGACCTGAAAGATCGGGAGCGGAAGAAGCGAGAGATAATCCACGACAAAGCCATGCTGGATACGATCAAGAATATTCCCCACCCCGCCGGCGACCACGCTCGCCGTACTGAGCCGCCCCAGTCCGTCGGTCGCCCGTAGCCAGGCACGAGCCTGCCATAGCACCGTCAGCAGGACCAGGCTGGCCAGCACCCCCAGCAGGGCCGAAGCGCCGGCGAAGAGGCCAAAGGCCATCCCGGTATTTTGGACATAGACGAGCTGGAGCACGCCAGGAACCGGCTCCAGGCGCGCGCCGGCCCCAAGGGCCTGCATAGCCCAGGACTTCATGCCCTGATCAAGCGCCACGATGGCCACGCCTACCACCGTCGGCACGGTCGCGGGATGGTGGATAAATAATGGGCGCATGGGGTCCTCCTCGAACCGCTGCGGGCGTCTGGCACGGATTACTGCCAGCGGACGGATTACTGCCGGTGGCGGACTAGCCGGGGGATGAGCCGCCCGGTCTGCCGCATATAGGTGGTGTAGGCGACGCCAAAGGTGGCTTCCATCATGGCTTCTTCCTGCGGGATGCGCACCAGGCAGAGGAGCAGCATTGCTGCCAGGTGGGTCCAGCCGGCAATCGCGTTCTGGAGCAGCAACGGCTGCGCCAGCCCCCAGAGCACGAAGCCCGCGTACATCGGGTGCCGCAGATGCCGATAGACCCCCACCGTCACCAGCTGATGATCCTGGCGCACCTCCAAGGTTTGCGACCAGTTGCGGCCTAAATCGGCATGGGCGCGCCACACCAGCCAGAGGGCACCCCCGAACAGCCCGGCCCCCAGCCAGGATGCCCAAGGGGGCAGGTGGTACGCGGAGCCGGCAAACATGTCCGTGGCAACGTGGAGGAGCGGGATGACCATGATCCCGACGAAGCCCAGGCCGAGAACGAGATACTCGCGCCAGCTCACATGGCTGCGCACCACCACCCGGTGGCGCGCGCGCCAGCGCTGCCAGATCCGCATCCCCAGCGTGGTTACCATGCCAAGAAGATAGATGCGCTCACCCATCACGCCCTCCTGTCTGCCGCCTTAGGCGCCGCTGGCCGCCGGAGCGGGATCGCGGGACAGCCGCACGATCCGCCAGGCGCCGCGCGCGACTACAACAAAGATGATCGCCCCCACCACCAGATCCGGCAGGCGCGAGTTCGTGAGCCAGACCAGGAGACCGGCGCTGATGACCCCCAGGTTGACCACGACATCATTAGCGGTAAAGATGCGGCTCGCTTGCATATGGGCTTCCTGATCCTGGTTGCGCTGGATGATCAGGAGTGAGACCACATTGCCCACCAGCGCGAGGATCGAGATGCCAATCATGAAGCCGAAGGCCGGTTCCTCGGTGGGCCAGACCACCCGGCGGATCACTTCCGCAAGGCCAAAGAAGGCCAAGCCGAATTGGAAGTAGCCACTGGTGCGCGCCACCCGGCGCTTCGTCGTGACCGCTCGTCCCACCGCATACAGGCTCAGGCCATAGACCAGCGCATCGGCCAGCATGTCGAGCGAGTCCGCGACCAAGCCCATCGAGTTGGCAATCAAGCCCATGACCACCTCGACCACAAACAGGCTTGCATTGATGAGCAAGACGATCATAAGCAATCGCCGCTGGCTGGCCGTATCCTCGGGAACCGAAACGTCGGTTGCGGCCTGCTGATCCACCAGTTCCGCCCCCAACTGAAGGTCTTCCAGGCTGCGGGTAATCGGGGCCGGCTCACCGGTATGGGTCACGATCAGCGTCCGCTCGCCCAGATTAAAGGCGAGGTGCTGAATGGCGTCGTGCGCCGCTAAACTCATGCGGACCAACTGCTCTTCGGCGGCACAATCCATCTGCGGAATCCGAAAGGTCGTCTGGTACATACCTCATCCTTGTTGCTGCGCGTGCGTTTGTCGTGTTGCATCATTATATCAGTATGTGATAATATAGCAATCAATCACGCAGGTGTCAATCGACCGCAACCGGCCGATCCACCGCGTCTAGTCAGCTGAGGGGGACGCTATGGTGTTAACGGCAACGACGCAGGGGATGGAACTCACGGCCAAGCTGTTCCGGGGCTTGAGTGATGGCTCACGGCTCGCCATTCTCCATGCGCTGCGGGATGG
>DASWWB010001002.1:0-10589 GCA_036406115.1 Herpetosiphonaceae bacterium | reverse complement strand
CCGCAGCGCCTTGAGCGTCAGCAGCTCGGGATCGCCGGGGCCGGCGCCGACCAGTGAGACAAATCCTTGGGCCATCGCAACCTCCTATGCGCTGAGTCGCTGGCAGAGCGAGCCTGCCAGCGCCCAGATCCGATCCTCGGCGTCGCTTTCGAGCCATTCCAGCAGCGGCGCGGCCAGCAGCTCGCGCCAGAACTCTTGGCGCCGCCCGGCGTCCAGCCGCGGGCCGCAGGCCTGACGCAGCGCCCGCAGCAGCGGCAGCAGCCGCTTGTAGCCCGGCCCGTAGGCCTCGGCCAGCTCGCGCCGGATGCGGGCGGCCAGGGCCGGGCTGGCGCCGCCGGTCGAGACGGTCAGCAGCAGATCGGCCCGGCGGACAGTGGCGACCGTGTGGAAATTGCCGGCCGCCGGATCGTCGCAGACATTGACCAGGATGCCAAGCGCCTCGCCCTCCAACGCAACCGCCTGGTTGACCGACCGGTCGCCGGCGGCGGCGATCGCCAGGAACGCCCCGGCCAGGTCGCCGGGCTGGTAGGGCCGCTTGTGGCAGGCGATCGTGCCCTTGAGCCGCCAGAGCGCCAGCCGCTCGCTCAGCTCGGGGCTGATCACCAGCGGCCGCGCCCCGCCGTCCAGCAGTTCCTCGACCTTGCGCTCCGCCACCGCCCCGCCGCCGATCACCACGCAGCGCACCCGCGCCAGGTTGGTGAGGACGAGGGGGTAGGCGGGCTGGGAGGCGGGGGCCAGGGGCCAGGGATCAGGGGCTAGGGGCTGTTGCCCGAGGCCGCCACGCGACTCATGCGGAGCGGACTCGCGGGGCCGCACCTCGTCGCGCGCCACGCAGCGCTCCTCAACAAGCGCCTGATCCCTGATCCCTGATCCCTGATCCCTCATATCATCCCCCCGGCGCCCCTTTGTGGCTGCGGTTCCATGAGCCCTCCTCGCTCCAGACGCCCTCGCCGCCGTCGGTCGCGCCGAAGCCGAGGAAGCCGCGCAGCTGATCGTCGCTCTGGGCGCCGGCCCAGGCGCTGAACGATTGGGCGGGGCCGCTGCGGCGGGCCTTGTAGGATGCGAGCAGCCCGGCCAGCCGGTCTTCCAGCTCGGTCCAGGGCACTTTGGTCGCCACGCGGCGGGCGATCGCCGCCTGGTCGCCGAGCGCGCCGCCCAGCAGGATGTCGGCGGCGTTCTCCTTGCCCTGGCCGGAGCGGGCTTTGATCACGCCGCCCTGGAGCCCGATGTCGGCGATGCTGTGCTGGCCGCAGGAGTGCGGGCAGGCCGAGAGATGGAGCCGGACCGGCACGTCAAGCTCGATCCGCTTGTCCAGCGCCCCGGCCAGCTCCCAGGCCGCGCCCTTGGTCTCGATCGTGGCGAAGACGCAGTAGGGCAGGCCGGTGCAGGCCACCACGTGGCGCTGGAGCGTCGGCGCCGCCGGCTGGAGCTGCCCGAGCAGCGGCTCGGCCAGCAGGGCCTGGAGCCGGGCGTTGGGCACGTGGGGGATAAGCAGATTCTGGTTCTGGGTCAGGCGGATCTCGCCGGTGCCGTACTCGCGGGCCAGGCGCACGGCCTCCGCCAGCTGCTCGGCGGTGATGCGGCCGGTCGGCGCCAGCAGGCCGACCCACGATAGGCCCGGCTGCTGCTGGGGATGGACGCCGACCACGTCGCCGCTGTAGACCGCCGGCGGCGCGTCGGCGCTGCCCCGCTCAAGCGGCCTGCCGACGTAGCGCTCCAGCTCCTCGCGGAAACGCTCGGCGCCCCAGTCGGCGATCAGGAACTTGAGCCGGGCGTGGTTGCGCTTCTCGCGGTAGCCGAAGTCGCGGAAAATCAGGGTCACGGCGCGCGCGATCTCGACGATCTGCTCCTCGTCGGCGGGCACGAACACATCAAGATCCACCGCCAGGTGCGGGTCGTGGGACAGGCCGCCGCCGACCTTCACGTTGAAGCCCAGCGCGGGCGCGCCGCCGATCTCCTTGCGCGCCACGGTGAAGGCCAGGTCGTTGATCGGCGCCTGGGTGGCGTCGAGGCCGCCGCCGGAGACCGAGACCTTGTACTTGCGCGGCAGGTTCGAGTACTCGCGGTTGAAGGCGAAATGATCGTTGAGCGCGTGGTAGAAGGGCCGCGGGTCGAGCCATTCGTCGCTGGCGATGCCGGCGATCGGGCTGCTGACCACGTTGCGCGGGATGTCGCCGCAGGCGCCGACCGAGGTCAGCCCGACCTCCTTGAGCGCGTCGAAGACCGCCGGGATGTCGGCCAGCTTGATCGTGTGCAGCTGGAAGGTCTGGCGGGTGGTGATCTCCAGCCGGCCCGGCGCCACGGTGGCGGCGAGGTGCGCGATCGCCGCGCCCTGCTCCGGCGTCAGGATGCCGCCGGGCAGCCTGACGCGCAGCATGAAGTGGCCGTCCTTGGGCCGGTCATGATAGAGGCCGTACCACTTGAAGCGGTTCATGTCGGACTCAGTCACCGCCTCGACGTCGCCGCCCTCGGCGTAGCGGTAGATATCCTCCAGCACATCCAGCCCGTCTTTCTCAAGCTTTTCCAGCTCGACCTTGTTGAGCTTCTGGGCGACGCTCATGCGGGTGCTCCTTCCACCAGATGGTACTCGGGCAGATAGCCAAGCTCCTCCAGCGCCGCGATGATCCGGGCCACGCTCTGGTCCAGCGTTTCGCTGGCGCTGCGGATGGTGATCTCCGGGTTCAGCGGCGCCTCGTAGGGATCGGAGACGCCGGTGAACTGGGCGATTTCGCCGGCCAGGGCCTTGGCGTACAGCCCTTTGACATCGCGCTCGATGCAGGTCTCAAGCGGGCAGTCGACGAAGACCTCGACGAAGCGGCCGGTGGCGGCCCGCACCTCGTCGCGGACTGCGCGGTAGGGCGAGATAGCCGCCGCGATCGCCACGCCGCCGTGGCGCGCCACCAGGTCGCAGACCCAGCCGATGCGCCGGATGTTGGTGTCGCGGTCCTCCTTCGAGAAGCCCAGCCCTTTGCTCAGGTGGGTGCGGACCACGTCGCCGTCCAGGACTTCGACCCGCTGGCCGCGGGCGGCGAGCTGCTCGGTCAGCGCGTTGGCGATAGTCGATTTGCCCGCCCCGGACAGCCCGGTGAACCAGATAGTGTAGCCTTGGCTTGACATAGCATTCCTTTGCTTAGGCTGCGAGCAGCGCTTCGACGACTTCGCGGCGGCTGAACTCGGGCGGCGGGGCCTCGCCGCGGGCCAGCAGCTCGCGGACGGCGGTGCCGCTGAGGATGACGTGGTTGTCGCGCGAGTGCGGGCAGGTCTTGGCCGAGGCCATGCCGCCGCAGCGCTGGCAGAAGAAGGTGTGCTCGAAGAACAGCGGCGTGATCCCCAGCGCCGCCGGGTCGAACTCGCCGAAGATGTGTTGGGCGTCGTAGGTGCCGTAGTAGTTGCCGACGCCGGCGTGGTCGCGGCCGACGATGAAATGGGTGCAGCCGTAGTTTTTGCGCGTCAGGGCGTGCAGGATGGCCTCGCGCGGGCCGGCGTAGCGCATGGCCGCCGGGTAGACGCCCAGCAGCGTGCGGTTGGCCGGATAATAATCAGCCAGCAGCCGCTCGTAGGAGCGCACCCGGGCCTCGGCCGGCACGTCGTCGCCCTTGGTGGTGCCGACCAGCGGGTGCAGCAGCAGGCCGTCGACGATCTCCAGCGCGCACTTCTGGATGTACTCGTGGGCGCGATGGACCGGGTTGCGGGTCTGGAAGCCGACCACCGTGTTCCAGCCGAACTGGGCGATCTGCTCGCGGGTCTCGCGCGGCGTCTGGGGCAGGTGCGGGAACTGGCCGCGGCTCAGGTTGAGCAGGCGGATCGGCCCGCCCACGCGCCAGGGGCTGGCGGCGTAGAGCCGGTGGACGCCGGGATGGTTGGGGTCGTCGGTGCGATAGACCTTGCGCGCCTCGGTTTGCTGATCGATTTTATAGATGTCCTCGACATCGATCGTGCCCAGGATCGTCCCCTGCTCGTCGACCAGCGCCGCCGGCCAGCCCTGGATCAGCTCCAGCGCCTGCTGCTCGCTGATCGGCAGGGTGATCGGGATCGACCAGGGCAGGCCGTTGGCCAGGTGCATGGTCTCGACGACCGACTCGTAGTCCTGGCGGTTCTGGAAGCCGGCGAGCGGGCTGTAGCCGCCGATGCCGAGCATCAGCAGGTCGGCGCGCTGGGCGTCGTTGATGACAATCGCGGGCAGGCCGGCGGCTTCGGCGAGGGCGGACTCGCGGGCGGCGCCGCTCAGGGTCCGGTCAATCAGTGCGCCGCCGTGGGCGGGGGCGGTGGTGTGTGACATACGTTCCTCGTTGCAATCCAGAAAAAGGCTTCTCAAAAAAAATGGGCTGGCGGCAGGCTTAGCTGTGCAGGCCGCACTCGGTTTTGGCGAATCCGGCCCAGCGCCCGCTGCGCGGGTCGTCGCCGTTGGGCAGGCGGGTGCAGGTGCGGCAGCCGAGGCTGGTGTAGCCCTGGTCGAGCAGCGGGTTGTAGGGCACCTTGTTGGCGTGGAGGTAGCGCCAGACCTCGCGCTCGCTCCAGGTGGCGAGCGGGCAGATCTTGACGACTGAATGTTTAGCGTTCCACGAGACAATCGGGGTGGCGGCGCGGGTGGCGCTCTGGTCGCGGCGCACGGCGGTCAGCCAGGCGGCGTAGGGATGGAGCGCGGCGGCCAGCGGGGCGACCTTGCGCAGGCCGCAGCAGGCGTCGGGATCGCGCTCGTGCAGGGCCGGGCCGTGGAGCCGCGCCTGCTCGTCAAGGCTCAGGCCGGGCCTGACGCGCTGGACATTGATGCGGTAGTGGCGCTCGATCTGCTCGATCAGGGCGTAGGTTTCGGCGAACAGCAGATCGGTGTCGAGCACCAGGATTGGAATGTCAGCATCCTCGCGCAGCGCCAGGTCCAGCAAAACCATGCCGGAGGAGCCGCCGAACGAACAGGTTAGGGCCAGGTCGGGCGCCCAGGTCCTGGCGGCCCAGCGCACGACGCTCGCCGCGTCCTGATGCTCGAATTGGGCGTTCAGCTCAGCCAGCGAGGCGGGATCAACCGCCGGGGAAAGGCTCACAGCCATAAAAAATGCCCTCACCACACACGATGAGGGCGCGTCATGCTCGCGCATGCGCAACCTCTCATCTTTCAGACAACCCTGTCGGAATTAGCACCATGACGCGATTGATCAGATCGCATCTGGTTGCTGGGGCATCGTCGGGCCGTTCCCTCCGCCCCTCTGGATAAGAGTGATGGTATTCACTTAGTTGGCGGGAATATAACATACTCACTTAAGAATGTCAACAATCTTGTGACAAAGCGGTGACAGGGCGGTTTGGGGGCGGTGACAGATGGGATTTAGGGGTCAGGGATCAGGGGGCAGGCCGAACTTCGGCGCGGTGGGCATTGCTTGAAGTTGCACCCGGCTTTGAGAAACGCTCGCATCGATTCGATCCGGCCTGATCCCTGCCCCCTGATCTCTCCCCGGCGCCCGCCATTCTGCCGTCCGGCCTGATCCCTGCCCCCTGGTCCCTACACCTGATCATAAGTTGCTTTTTACCCCTGAATCTGGCATAGTTACCGTGTTTCCGCCCTTCGTTCCACCCGCACGGCTAGGCTGCTGTCGTCAGCGCTGCACTGGGGAGCTATGGAAGCCCATCACATTACCTGCCCGAACTGCGGTTTTTCCGACAACTCAGTCAAGGCCCGCTTTTGCGGACAGTGCGCCGCCCCGCTGCCGAAGCTCTGCCCGCACTGCGGCGCCGCCAACTTGCCCGGCTACCGCTTCTGCGTCCAGTGCGCCGAGCCGCTGGGCGACGGCGAGGCGCTGCGGACCACGCGCCGGGTCGTCACCGTGCTGTTCGCCGATATCTGCAACTACACCTCGCTGACCGCCGCCCTGGGCGCCGAGCAGATGTACAGCCTGCTCGACGGCTGCCTGCGCCGCCTGGGCGAGGCGGTGACCCGCTTCGAGGGCACGATCGACAAGTTCACCGGCGACGGGCTGATGGCGGTCTTCGGCGTGCCCACCGCCCTGGAGCAGCACGCGGTCCAGGCGACCTACGCCGCCATGGCGATGGTCGAGGAGCTCCATCTCTACAACGAGCGGATTTTCCCCACCCAGAACCTGACCTTCCAGATGCGCCTCGGCCTGGCGAGCGGCGAGGTGGTGGCCGGCGGCCTCGGCTCGGACCGCCACAGCGACCTGACGGTGATCGGCGACGTGGTCAATCTGGCGGCTCGGCTCCAGCAGGCGGCCGAGCCCAACCACATTGTGCTCAACGACCTGGCCGGCCAGATGGTGGCGCCGCTGTTCGCGCTGGAGGCCCTGCCGCCGCTGCGGCTCAAGGGCATCGCCGAGCCGGTGGACGCCTTCGAGCTGCTGGGCAAGAAGGCCACGCCCGGCGAGCTTCGCGGCGTCCGCGGCCAGCGCACGCCGCTGGTCGGCCGCCAGCACGAGCTGGAGCTGCTGGAGGCGGCCATCCCCGCGCCGGGCGACCAGGCCGGCGGCGCGATCTGCGTTTTCGGCGAGGCCGGCATCGGCAAGTCGCGCATCACCAATGAGTTCCTCGGGCGGATCCGCTCCCGCGATCTGCGCATCCTGGAGGGCGATTGCTTCTCGCACACGCGCACGGTGCCCTACAGCGCCTTCACCGGCGTGGTCCGCGATTTCTGCGGCATCCTGCCCACCGACAACCGGGCGGCGGTGCGGGCCAAGATCGCCGGCGCCGTGCGCCAGGCCCAGGTCAGCAGGACGCTCGACGTGGTGCCGTACCTTGAGTATCTGCTCTCGATCGATCTGGTCGACGAGGCGCTGCTTGAGCGGGTCCGCCACCTCGACCCGGCCCAGCTCAAGCGCCAGGTGTTCCTTTCGGTGCGCGAGCTGCTGCTGGCCGAGGCCCGCCAGCGGCCCGTGGTGCTGGTGCTCGACGATCTGCACTGGGCCGACGAGCTGTCGACCGAGCTGATCCGCTACCTGGCCCAGTCCATCCCCCACGCCCCGCTGCTGCTGTATCTGATCGCCCGCAACGAAGACCAGCCCCACATCCAGGCGATGGTCGAGCAGGCGCTTTCCCGGGCCGGCAAGCGCGGCTCGCGGATCGTCCTCCAGCCGCTGACCAACGAGGAGCTGACCCAGATGGCGGCGGCGCTGCTGCCCCAGGCCGATCCGCTCTCGCTCCAGCGGCTGGTCAATCAGGCCGAGGGCATGCCGTTCTACCTGGAGGAGCTGGTGCGCCACGCCCGGGAAATGCTCGAGCAGGGCGCGGCCGGCGCTGCCGAGGTGATGCTGGTTCCGCCCTCGCTCGACGCGCTGATCCGCGCCCGCTATGACCGGCTGCCCGCCGCCTTGCAGACGACCGCGCTCAAGGCGGCGGTGATCGGCCGCCGCTTCGCCGTGCCGCTGCTGCGCGCCATCCATCCGCTCGACGACCTGGAGGATCAGCTGGGCCAGCTCCGCGACCGCGGCTTCGTCCGCTCGCGCGACGCCAACACCAACGAGTGGACGTTCATGCACATCCTGACGCATGAGACGGTCTACAGCAGCCTGCTGGGCAAGCAGCGCCGCGACCTCCACACCCAGGTCGGCGACGCGCTTGAGCGGCTGGCCGGCGACCGGATCGACGAGCAGGCCGATGTGCTGGCTTTCCACTTCAGCCGCTCGACCCACATGGCCAAGGCCGTGCGCTACCTGCTGCTGGCCGCCGAGCGCGCCGGCGGGCGCTTCGCCAACGATGAGGCGCTGCGGCTCTACAATCAGATCGATCTGCTGCTGCAAGATCCGCCGGACCGCTTCCCGATGGAGCGGGTGGCGCTCTACGGCGGGCGCGCCGACGTGCTGGCGCGGGTCGGCAGGCTCGACGAGGCCCGCGCCTCCTACGAGCGCGCGCTCCAGGGCCTCGCCTTCGTCAAGGATCCCGACGAGGCGCTCCATGCCTCGCTGGAGCGCCGGCTGGCCAGCACCTTCGAGCGCCAGCGCCGGTATGACGAGGCCATGCAGCACTTGGAGCTGTCGCGCATCGCCCTCGGCGACGGCGATCTGATCGAGCACGCCAGGATCGACGCCGACGCCGGCTGGATCGCCTTCTACCGCGGCGATCTGGTCCAGGCCGAGCGGCTGCTCCAGGCCGCCCTCACCACCGCCGAGCTGGAAAACCATTCCTCGCTGATGGCGCTGGTCGCCAACCGGCTGGCCGGCATCAGCTGGCGGCGCGGCGATATGCCCTCCGCCAAGGCGATGGTCGAGCAGAGCCTGGCCATGAGCCGCCAGCTCGACGATCAGATGGCCGTGGCCCGCGCCCTCAGCAACCTGGCGGTGATCGCCAAGGACAACGCCGACTGGGAGGCGGTCGCCGCCTACGCCGCCGAGGTCCAGGAGATCTACGCCCGCAACGGCGATATCGACGGGCTGATCAAAATCACGCTGACCGCCGCCGAGCCGCTGATGATGCGCGGCGATTACGCCGGCGCCGAGGCCGCCCTCGACCGGGTCTACGCCCTCGCCAGCCAATCCGGCGATACGTTCCATATGGCGATCGGCCGCTATGTCCAGGCCCGCAACCATTTCTTGCTCGGCCATCTCGATCAGGCCAGGCGCTACGCCCTGGAGTCCGAGTGCCTGTATCGCTCGACCCAGAGCCACAAGGCCGATCGGACCGACGTGGCCGAGCTGCTGGGGCGGATCGCGGTCCGCCGCGGCAAGCTGCCGCTGGCCCTGCTGATGGCGCGCAAGGCGATCCGCTTCGCCGAGGAGGGCAAGGCGGCCGAGGCCTTGTTCGCCGGCCAGCGGCTGCTGGCGCTGGTCAGCTCGCTGGGCGGCAGGGGGCGCGAGGCGGCGGCGTTGATCAAACAGCTCCAGAAGCACGATCTGATGGCCAATCCCTACCAAAAGGCGCTGGTGCTGACGGTCCGGGCGCTCCACGCCGTCCGCCAGGGCCGCCCCCGCGACGCCGAGAAGCTCCGCGGCGAGGCGCGGGATCTGTTCGCCGAGGCGCGGGTCAATGAGGTGTTCCAGACCTACGTCTAGCTGGCGTTGGGACGATGAAGGGGGACTGTTGTGTCCACGTTGCGTAGGGCAGGCTGGCGGCGCTTTGGCCGCGCCAGCCTGTTTTGGCTGCCGCTGGCGCTGATCAGCCTGGCGCTGGCGGGCCTCGCAGCCTGGCCGGCCGGCGGCGTGCTGCCCGGCTCGCGCTTGCCGGCAGGGCCGGGGTTTCACAATATCGAGCAGGATGGGCTGGGCCAGTCGTTTCGCTGGACCGACGGCCGCGCCGCCGCGCCCATCCCGCCTGCCGCGAAACCGGCGCTGATCGAGGCGCTGCTGGCGGTGCCGCCCGAGAGCGCCCCCGCCGCGATCAGCCTGGATCAGCGGCCGCTGGCCCGGCAGACCGCCGCCGGCCTGCGCCGCTATCTGATCTTCGCGCCCGCGAGCTTCGGGCGCCGCGATCTGCATCTGGCGAGCGGCGCCTTCCGGGTGCCCGGCGATGTCCGCGACCATGGCGTGATGGTGTTCGCGCTGGACTGGCGCGGCTCGCCGGCGCCGGGGCTGCGCGCCCTGGCCGGCTGGCTGCTGGCGCTCGGCGGCGGCTGCTGGCTGCTGGCGGCGTTTCTCAGCCGCGAGCGGATCGGCGCTTGGCTGGCCCAGCCGATCGCGGGCCAGGCGCCGGCGGCGACGGCGGGCGGGCGGCCGCACCTGCCGGGGATCGACGGGCTGCGCGGCCTGGCGATCCTGATGGTGGTGGTCGGCCACACCTGGGTCCACACGAGCCGCCCCGATATCGGCGTCCCCGCGTGGGTCTTCAACTTGGGCGGCCTGGGCGTGCATCTGTTCCTGGTCCTGTCGGGCTTCTGCCTGGCCTATCCGCTGGTCGGCGGCGGCGGGATCGACCAGCCGCCGCTGCGGGCCTTCGCCCGCCGCCGCCTGCTGCGGATCGTGCCGCCCTACTACGCCGCCATTATCCTATTCAGCGCGCTGGCCTGGCTTTCGGCGCTGCGCCCCGGGTTCGCCACCACCTTCGTCACGCCGGATCTGGCGCTGGCGCTCAAGCACGCCCTGTTTGTGCGCAACTACGCCGATCCGCGCACGCTCAACGGCACCTTCTGGTCGCTGGAGCTGGAAGTCCACCTCTACATCCTCTTTCCAGTGCTGATCTGGCTGGCGCGCCGCTACGGGGTGGCGCATATGCTCGTGGCGGCCTGCGGCGTGACCCTGGGCTGGCGCCTGGCTGTCGCCTATGCCTGGACGCCGGGCCCGACCTCCTACCGCGCCGGACAGCTGCTGCGGATCACGGTGTTCAGCCGGCTCGCCGAGTTCGCGTTGGGCATCGCGGCGGCGGTGGTCGCCGCCCGCCGGCCCTGGCGCGTTTCCGGCCGGATGAGCCTGCTGCTGGCCCTTGGCCTCTGCGGCCTGGCGCTCAGCATGCCGCGCCCCGCCGCCGCGATCTGGTTCGATGCGCTGATCGGCGCCGGCATGTTCTGGCTGGTGCTGGGGGCGGCTCAGGCGCCGCTGGACCGGCTGTTCGGCGCGCCGGCCCTGCGCTGGGTGGGAATCATCAGCTTCAGCGTGTTTTTGACGCACCAGCCGGTGCTTGGGGAACTGTACGCCTGGCTGCCGGAGCGGGCCGGCTGGGCG
>DASWWB010001001.1:0-3670 GCA_036406115.1 Herpetosiphonaceae bacterium | reverse complement strand
CTCGACAGCGGCGCGATCAAGCTCGATAATTTGCTGGGATGTCCATTTGCGCAGATAGGCCTGGAGGCCGCCGCGGGCTTTGTCCTCGATCTCGCCGGGCTCGCCGACCACGATGTGGAAACCGTCGACCAGCGGCGCGGTCAAGATGTAGCGCGTGCCTTTTTTGTGCTTATCGGTGGAGACCAGCAGGCTGACAGTCGTGGCAAGGGGCTCCTTGGACGCCTTGCCCTTGGGCACGAGCGGCACCTCGAGCGGGCGCAGCTCCTCGTGGGCGTAGAAGCTGATCCGGCCCCAGTGGGAGCGGTTGAGGCTCTTGAAATAGTCGTCAAGCCGGGTTTTGATCATCTCCAGGGCGGCGGCGCGGCTGTCGGCGAACACCTGGAGGTGCGGCAGCGCGGTCGCGCGCACATGAACATTGCCGTCGGAATATTCCTGGATGAACAGGCGGAGTTTTTTCTGCATGCCCAGGAGTATAGCGAGCGGGCAGCGGGGCGTCAATCGATGAGCGGTAGCTGGAAGGAGCCTTATGCCAACCCATGATCTGATCGACACGACGGGCGAGCCTCTGGCGGACGAGGCGGTCCGCGGCCTGCTCGGCGCGCTGGAGGCGGCGCTGCCCGGCAGGCTGGCGGCGGCCTACGTCGAGGGCAGCTACGCCGCCCGCAGCGTGCTGGACACCAGCGACCTGGACCTGAGCCTGGTGTTCGCTGGCGAGCTGGGCGCCGCCGAGCGGGTGCGCGTGCGGGCGCTGATCGACCAGCAGCAGGAGCGCACCCCGCTGGATCTTGATGTCTGGCTGGGCGAGGAGCGCCACCTCGCCGAGCAGGCCCATCCGACCTTCAAGCTGGCGGCGCGGCGGCTCTGGGGCCGCGAGCTGCGCGACGGCATCGATCTGCCGCCGGCCCGGGCCTGGGGGCGGCAGCGCATGCACGCCGCCTATCGCCTGGTCATCGCCGTGTTCGACCGGCCGCTGCCGGTGCCCGGGGTCCTGGATTTCCCGCAGCCCGACGATCCCTGGCGCGGCTACGTCAACCGCATGGCCCGGCTGCCCGACGGCTCCGAGGTGCCGACCACCCGCAACCTGCTGCGCGTCGCGGGCTGGATCGCCACCGCCCGCGTCGCCTGGGAGGCCGGCCGCTATGTCGCCCGCAAAAGCGAGTGCCCGGCAGGCTACCGCGAGGCGATCGGCGACGAGTGGGCCGTCCTGATCGAGCAGCTTGACCGGCGCTGCCGCCTCGACTGGCACTACCGCATCCCCGCGAGCCCGGCGGAGCAGGCCGAGCTGCGCGAGCTGATGGAGCGCACGCTGGCCTTCGAGAACGATTTCCTGGCCCGCTACCGCGCCTTCGCCCGCGCCGAGCTGACCAGCGCCGACCCGGCGCGCCGGGCGCTGGCGGCGGAGTTCCAGGCCCAGATCCCCGACAGCGCGCTGGGCGCCGGCTGATTCACTCCGGCTGCCGGATCCGTTTCAGCGCCACCCACTCGCCCCAGCTCTCGTCGTAGTCGTCGTACTGGATGTAGTGGACGCCGTAGTGGACATCCTTGACCGTCGCCGGATACCATTTGCGCTTCCACAGCACCTCGACCTGCGCGCCCACCGGGTAGACCGGCCGGTGGGCCTCGCGGATCCGCCCGGCATCCACCCACTCGTCGTCGGTCTCGTCGTAGCCGTAGAAATGGACCTTGAGCAGCTCGCCGTCGGCGTCGACGATCTGGGCCGGGTACCAGCCGCGGCCCGACTTGACCTCGATCCGCTTGCCGAGCTGCGGGCTGGAGGCGGGCCGGGCGGCGGCCACCACCAGCTGCGGATCGAAGCCGCCGCAGACCGCGAAGGTCGCGGCCTGCTCCTCGGCGAAGGCCATGCTTTCCATCATTTGGTGGGCCAGCTCCTGGAGCGTGATCGAGCGGTTGCCGTCGCCGTCGGCGAAGGCCTGGCCCCGGAAGCCAGCCAGCAGCCCCTCGGTGAAGGTCCAGTTGCCGGTCGACAGCTCGCTGGCCAGCGACGAGGTGAGGCAGGCGTAGGCGACGCGCTTGGCGCGGCGGCCGACCGCCTCGCTCAGACAGCCCGAGTAGCAGCAGTCGGCCAGCAGCAGCGCGTGCGAGCCCTCGAAGTGGCGCTCGATCGCCCGGGGGATCGCGTCGACGGCCCAGCCGGGGTTGTCCTGGTCGTCGGCGTCGTAGCTGGCGAAATAGGCGGCGCCGTCGTCGGTCTTGGCGCCGTGGCCGCAGTAGTAGAGCACCAGCAGGTCGCCGGGGCGGCAGGCCGCCAGCAGTCGCTCGAACGCGGCCTTGATCGCGGCGGTCGTCGCCGCGCGGTCTTGGAGATAGGTGATATGGGCGTCGGGGACTTGCTGCTCGCGGAAAAAATCGACCAGCTGCTGGTCGCGGCGGTGGGCTTTGGGAAACGGGGCGTAGATGTCGTCGCGCTCCCACTCCAGGGCGCCAACCACAAACACCCAGGTGCGCTCGGGGCTCCAGCCAAGCGTGTCGGCCATCCGGGGCTTCCTCTCAGAGGCAAAGCTAGCAGCTGGCAGCTGTCAGCTATCAGGATCATACCGCGCGAATCATAGCGCAAAAACGGGCTTCGCGGTGCGCGGCGCGCCGGCCCCGCACGCGGCCTGATAGCTGATAGCTGACGACTGACTCCTAGCAGCTTTTCTCGGCGGCCGCCTCGCAGCTTTTCTGCGCCGCGCTCACCTCGACCCAGCGCTCGCCCCACTGCTCGATCGCGTCGACGACCGGCGCCAGGGCCTGGCCCTTGTCGGTCAGGCGGTACTCGACGCGGACCGGCGACTCGGGGAAGACCCGCCGCTCGACCACCAGCTCGGCCTCCAGCTCTTTCAGCCGCTCCGAGAGGATGCGATCGCTCACGACATCGAGCTTCTCGGCCAGCTCGTTGAAGCGCAGCGGGCCGTTCATCAACACTTTCAAACTCAATCCCGTCCAGCGCTTGCCAAGAATCTCGATCGCATGCTGGTAGCGCGGGCAGATATGCTCACTTCGACGCATTGCCAGGTCCTTTCCCCTGAGGCGTCATCGCCCCGTTGGTATATAACATAATCTAATACTAACAAAAAGTAAGCCGCTTGACAAGCAAAAGTTACCCTGTTATACTAACTATATAAATACAAGCTGCTTACTAATCAGCCAGCTTGAACTAGACACAGCAGGCGGGGCCTGCGGGGAGACACAATGAACGCCACGCTGCCGGGAATCCATCATGTGACAGCGATCGTCGGCGACGCGCAGCGCAACCTTGATTTCTACAGCGACACGCTGGGGCTGCGGCTGGTCAAGCTGACCGTCAACTTCGACGACCCGGGCACCTATCACCTGTATTTCGGCGACGCCGCCGGCCAGCCCGGGACGATCATCACCTTTTTCCCGTGGGGCGAGGCGGCGCCGCGCGGCCGGCGGGGCAGCGGCCAGGTGACCGCGACCGCCTTCTCGGTGGCCGAGGGCGCGCTGGATTTCTGGGCGGATCGGCTGGCGGCGCGCGGCGTCGAGACGCGCGAGTCCTCGCGCTTCGGCGAGCGCATCCTGGCCTTCAGCGATCCCGACGGCCTGGAGCTGGAGCTGGCGGCCCATCCCGGCGCCGACGCCCGGCCGGGCCAGTCGCGGGGCGACATCCCCCACGCCTTCGCCATCCGCGGCCTGCACAGCGTCACGC
>DASWWB010001000.1:0-1727 GCA_036406115.1 Herpetosiphonaceae bacterium | reverse complement strand
GCGCCGCCCACGACACGGTCGGCGCGGTGGCGCTGGACGCCGCCGGCAACCTGGCCGCCGCCACCTCGACCGGCGGCATTCCCAACAAGCCGCCGGGCCGCGTCGGCGACTCGCCGCTGATCGGCTCCGGCCTCTACGCTGACAACGAGACCGGCGGCTGCTCGACGACCGGCTGGGGCGAGTCGATTATGAAGGTGGTGCTGGCCAAGACCGCCACCGACGGCCTGCGCGACGGCGCCCATCCCCAGGCGGCGGCCCGCGCCGCGATCGCCCAGCTGGAGCGGCGGGTCAAGGGGCTCGGTGGCTGCATCCTGCTCGACCGCCAGGGCCGCGTCGGCTGGGCCCACAACACGCCGCGCATGGCCTTCGCCTTCCAGATCGCCGGCGGCGAGCCCCAAGTCGCCATCCACGAGGACGACCTGATGCCGTAGCGCCGTTCATCGCTTGTTCACAGCCCGGCGCTATGCTGGCCCCGTCACTGCCGCAAGGAGCTCGTGCCATGCCCGCCAAAATCGTGATCATCGAGGATGAGCGCAAGATCGCCCTGGGCCTCCAGGCCTATCTCGAAATCGCCGGCTACGCGGCGCTGACCGCCGCCGACGGCCAGCTCGGCCTGGAGCTGGTCCGCCGCGAGCGACCCGATCTGGTGCTGCTCGACCTGATGCTGCCCGGCCTCGACGGCCTGGAGGTCTGCCGCCGCATTCGCCAGGAGCAGACGACTGCGATCATCATGCTGACTGCTCGTGTCGAGGAGGCCGACCGGCTGATCGGCCTGGAGCTGGGCGCCGACGACTATGTGGCCAAGCCGTTCTCGCCCCGCGAGGTGCTGGCCCGGGTCAAGGCGGTGCTGCGCCGGACGATGGGTGAGCTGGCGCCGCCCGCGATGCTGCGCCGCGCCGACATCGAGCTGGATCTCGACCGGCGCAGCGTTTCGGTCGCCGGCGCGCCGGTCACCACGCTCACGCCGACTGAGTTCGATCTGCTGGCGGCGCTGATGCGCTCCGCCGGCCGGCCCTGGAGCCGCAGCCAGCTCCTCGATGCGCTCCAAGGCGACGAGGGCGACAGCTACGATCGCACCATCGACGCCCACGTCAAGAACCTGCGCCGCAAAATCGAGCCCCAGCCCGCCGCCCCGCGCTACATCCTGACGGTCTACGGCATCGGCTACAAGTTCGCCGATGATGAGCGATGAGCCTGCGCGCGCGCCTCATCCTCACCCATACCCTGATCGCCCTGCTTGCAATCATCCTGGTGGCGGTGATTGTCAACCGAGTGGTCTCCCAGCGCTTTGACCAGCTGGCCCTGGCCCAGGCCCGCATCCTGGCCGAGGCGCTGGCCGAGCCGCTGGCCGCCTGCCACGAACGCCACCAGGGCTGGCCGCGCGATCTGCGCCGCTGCCTTGTCGAGGATGAGCTTGGCCGCACCCTGCTGCCGCTCCGCCGCCCCAACAGCCAGCGCATCCTGGTCGCCGATCCCGAGGGGCGCTTGTTGTTCGACAGCAAGCAAGACTTGGCCGCCGGCCAGGCCCTGCCCGCCGCCGAGCGCCGCCGCGCCGTCCCGATCACCGTCGCCGGCCAGCCGGTCGGCTCGGTGGTGGCGGTGCCCGCCGCCGGCACCTACGGCCGCGAGGAAGATGCGTTCCTCGGCGCGGTGCGGCGCAGCGTGATTCTCACCAGCGTCGTCGCCGGCCTGCTGGCGCTGCTGATCGGCACGCTGCTGGCCCAGGG
>DASWWB010000999.1:0-4582 GCA_036406115.1 Herpetosiphonaceae bacterium | reverse complement strand
CTGCTGTCGAGCACGCGGCTGCCGCGCGGCGGCCGGCGCCAGGACATCCGCTTTTCCGTCGCCGGCCGCGAGCTGATCGACACGCTGGAGGCGGTCTGGCGCCATGATTTCGTGACCCGCTCGCTGCCGGGCTACGGCCTGAAGGCGGTCGCCAAAGCCTTCGGCGTCGCGGGGCCGGACCGGGTCTACATTCCCGGCCACGCGGTCTATGCGACCTATCAATCCGATCCCGAGCGCTCCCGGCGCTACGCCCTCGACGATGTGGCCGAGGTGGCGGCGCTGGCGCCCCGGCTGCTCGGGGCCTCGTTCGCCCTGGCGGGCATGGCGCCGCGCTCCTACGGCAGGATCGCCAATGCCGGGCCGGCGATGGGCATCTTGGAGCCGATGCTGATTCGCGCCTACCTGCGCTCCGGGGCGGCGCCGCCCTGCGAGCCCTTCCCCCCCAGCGCCGAGGGCCACGCCGGCGGCGCGACCTTTCTCTACGCCGCCGGCGTGGCCCGCCAGGTGGTCAAGGCCGATATCGCCTCGATGTATCCCTCGCTGATGCGGATCTATCAGCTCGGCCCGGCCTGCGATCCGCTCAAGGCGCTGCTGACGCTGGTCGGCCGCCTGACCGGGCTGCGGCTCAACCACAAGGCCGCAGCCCGCGCCGCCGCGCCAGGCTCCCACGACTCCTATCACCACGAAGCGGTCCAGGCGGCGATGAAGCTGCTGATCAACTCGGCCTACGGCTACATGGGCGCCGAAAGCATGGCCATGTTCGCCGACCGGGCCGCCGCCGACGCCGTCACCCGCCATGGCCGCGAGGTGCTGGAACAGGTGGTCGCCGGGCTGCGCGACCGGGGCATGGCGCTGCTGGAGGCCGATACCGACGGCGTGTATTTCGCCGCGCCGCCGGGCTGGAGCGAGCAGCGGGAGCGCGCGCTGGTGGCCGAGGTCGCCGCGACCCTGCCCGACGGCCTGAAGCTGGAGTACGACGGCCGCTACCAGGCCATGCTCAGCCACGAGGTCAAAAATTACACGCTGCTGACCTACGACGGCCGCCTGATCAGCCGGGGCGTGGCCTTCGCCTCCAGCCGCGCCGAGCCGTTCGGCGGGCGCTTCCTCGACACCGCCCTGCGCTGCCTGCTGACCGGCGATGTTCCCGGGATCCAGCAGGCCTATTTCGCGATGGCCGACGCGCTGCGCCGCCACGCCCTGCCGGTCCGCGATGTGACGACCTACGCCCGGCTTACCAAGCAGCCGGCCGATTATCTGGCCGCCCGCGAGCGGCTGCGCGAGGCGCCCTACGAGGCGCTGCTGGCCGCCGGCCGCCGCGACTGGAAGCCCGGCGAGCGGGTCCGCTTCTACCGATCCGGCCAGGGCGCGGTCTGGGTGCCGGAGGACGCGCCGGAAGACGCGACATGGCCGCCCTACGACGCCGACCACTACATCCATGTGCTGCGGACCAGTTTTGTCTCGCGCCTGCGCAAGGCGTTCGATCCCGCCGATTTCGACAGCCTGCTCCGCGACGGCGGCCAGCGCAGCATGTTCGACCCGCCGCTGAGCGCGATCCAGCCGCGCTGGATCATCGCCGAAAACCCGCCGGATGCCGCGCCGCGCTAGGCCTGTCCCGCCCTTGTCCCGCGCCTGTCCCATCCTCTCGGCTACCATGGTGGCACGCTATGCCATCCCGGGAGGTCGGTATGATCGATATCGATGAGCGGCTGAGCGCCGCCAAGCTGCTGGTGATTGACGACGATTTGACCAACGTCCAGCTGATCAAAGGCATCCTTCGCTCCGGCAACCTGCTGAACGTGACAGATACCAACGATTCGCGCGAGGCGCTGCGGCTGTTTCTGGAGATTCAACCCGACGTGGTGCTGCTCGATCTCAAGATGCCCTACCTCGACGGTTTCGCGGTGCTGGAGGCGCTGCGCGCCCACATGCCGCCCGAGGCGCCGGTGCCGGTCCTGATGCTGACCGCCGATATGACGGCGGTGGCCAAGCGCCGGACGCTGAGCATGGGCGCCCAGGATTTCCTCACCAAGCCGCTGGACACTGTCGAAACGCTGCTGCGGATCCGCAACGCGCTCCAGCTCCACTTCACCCATCAACAGCTCCAGGCCCACAACGAACAGCTGGCGGTCCAGGTCCGCGAGCGCACCTCCGCGCTGAAGCAAGCTCGCAACGAGCTGCTGCTGCGGCTGGCCCGCACCGCCGAGTACCGCGACGATGAGACCGGCCAGCACACCCAGCGCGTCGGCCTGCTCGCCGCCGCGCTGGCCCAGGTGCTGGAGCTGCCGTCGGATGAGATCAGGCTGATCCGCCAGGCCGCGCCGCTCCACGATATCGGCAAGATCGGCATCCCCGATCAGATTTTGCGCAAGCCGGGGCCGCTCTCCAGCGATGAGCTGGCGATGATGCGCCGCCACACGCTGATCGGCTCGCGCATCCTGGAGCAGAGCCAGGTGCCGGTCCTGCGCCTCGGCGAGACGATCGCCCGCACCCATCACGAGCGCTGGGACGGCGCCGGCTATCCCAACGGCCTGAGCGGCACCGCGATCCCGCTGGTCGGGCGGATCGTGGCGGTGGCCGACACGGTCGATGTGATTACCCACGACCGGCCCTACCGCGCCCGCCGGCCCATGTCCGACGCGCTGGCCGAGGTCCAGGCCCACAGCGCCGCCCAGTTCGACCCGGCGGTGGTCAACGCGCTGATGATTCTGGATCGGCGCGGCCAGCTGCCGGCCTGAGGAGATCATTGTGCGATACCGGAGCCATCGAGCGGGTGCTTCATCTCAGGCGTAGACTGCATCGGTCTGGGTCTGCTGCTCCTGCTGGGTTGACTCGGCCTCCTGCCGGAGGGCATGGAGCGCGCGTTCGACCTCCCTCCGGCGGTGTTCGCTTGCCTCCAGGTCATCTAGGAGCTGATGGCGAAGGGCTGTCTCACGCTCTGAATTACCCAGCGCCGCCAGATTCTTGCGCAGCTGCTCTTGCCGGGCGGCGATCTGGGCATGCTCGTCGGTCAAGGCCGTGATTTGTTCTTGGATCGCGCTCAGCTGGTCGGCGAGCTGGCGGAGGCGGGCCAAGGCCGCATGGAGTTCGGGCGCGATGGTTCCCGCACGCTGAAGCTCATCGAGCTCCGCCGGCTTCCACCCCAGCGCTTCGCGATACTCGGTTCGCACTTCGCGGATTTGCAGCAGGAAGGTCGCCTGCCCGCCGGCGGGCACCAGCACGCCCCAGCGCGTGTGGCTATCCGCCATGTCGTCGGGCGGAGGCATCTCGAAGTAGTCGCCCCGCACAGGATCGCGCCATTCCATGAACACCCGTTCGTCATGGCGCATCCGGTTCGCGAGCGTGTAGATCGTTTGGTCAACCCGGCCGGCGGAGACCGTCAGGCGCCGCCGTTCCCGATCCACCGCTACTTGCCAGACGGGCTGGGCGACATACGAATGCTCCTCGGTCACGAGAATCCCAAACTCAAGGGCGTAGGGAATCTGAATCTCCTCGCCAACCCCGGTAAAGCGCATCAACCCTTCGCCGAGATACTGCGCCTCCTGCATAAGCGTGACGGGGCCTTGCTCCAACGCGACCCCGGTCGTGTTATGGAGCCGCCAGACCAACAGCGGGTGATTGAGCATCTTGGCGGGATTATAGACACAAAGCGGCTCGTAGCCGACTGTCGCATCCAGCAGCGGGACCATGGCTGACTGACCCCGGCGGACAGAAATAGGCGTCGGCACCGGATAGGTCAGATAGGCCGGCTCGGCTTTGTCCATCAGCACGGGCATGAAATAACCGCCGCTCACCTTAAGATCGCCGAGCGGGCCGGATCGATAGGTGACAAAGGCGCTCTCGCCGCCTTTGTCCCGCAGCCGCGCCGCATCCAGCAAATCGTCGACCAGCCCGAACATCCGCATGGCGTTGGCCTTGATGGTGCGAATGGCCTCCCGCTGCTGGTCCGACAGCGGCCCGAGCGCGCCGAGATCGAGCAAATCCGCAAACCCGCGAATCGGCGTGAGCGGCGTCCGAAGCTCGTGGGAGATCGTCGCCACCATGTTGCGGAATTCGGGATCGTTGCCCGGCTTGTCAAGCTCGCTGGGATCATCGGAAACATGAGGGCGCGGCGGAATGCGCGTTTCATAGAGTTCGTACTCAAAGGAGATAGGCCGCCCGGACATGAGGGTCAGCGCGACATTCTCCAAATCCTCGCCGAGAGAATTGTCAAACAATCCCCACGCCAGCAAGCGCGCCTCGGTCGCTGATACCCGGACGAGGCGATAGCTGATCCGCCAGGTCGGCGCGGGCGCCAGGTACGCGACGGTCAGATCGTGGTCGCCCTCCGCGAACCGCAGCGTCAGGGTGGTGCGGGTGTGCTCAATCCGGCTCACATCGAGAAAAAAGCTCACGTCTTGGTCGCTCCGCTGATCGTGCAGCTGGATCCGGGTGATCCGATCCAGCGCGGCAATCCGGATCTGGGCGTCATGATGGACGAGCACGCGGGCGGCGGCGTTTGCCGGCTCAAGCGAGGCTTCGAGCCCGATAAGCCGCCCCGTCATGGCTGACCCATCATCGAGATGGAGCGTTATGTGGCTCCCCC
>DASWWB010000998.1:0-10235 GCA_036406115.1 Herpetosiphonaceae bacterium | reverse complement strand
CCCAGGTCGAGCAGGCCCGCCAGCGCCAGGCCGCCCACACCCAGCTCCTGGCCCTCGCGCCGGCGCTGGCGCTCGCGCTCACCGGCGCGCTGACGCTCGCGCTCGGCGCGCTGCGGGTGATCGACGGCCGGCTGACGGTCGGCGGCCTGGCGGCGGTCCAGGCCCTGATGCTCAGCTTCATCGCGCCGATCCAGTCGCTGGTCAATCTGGGCGGCGAGATCCACGAGGCCCAGGCAGGGCTGGCCCGGCTCGACGACGCGCTGCGCTCGCCAATCGATCCCGCCCTGGCCGAGCCCCCGGCGGCGATTGATCCGGCGCCGCTCAGCGGGCGCCTGGCGGTCAGCGGCCTGAGCTTCGGCTACAGCCGGCTTGAGCCGCCGCTGCTCAGCGAGATCGACCTCGCCGTCGAGCCGGGCCGGCGCGTGGCGATCGTCGGCGGCTCCGGCAGCGGCAAATCGACGCTCGCCCGGCTGATCGCGGGGCTGCACCAGCCCTGGTCCGGCGAGATCCGCTTCGACGGCAAGCTGCGGGGCGAGATCGCGCCGGCCGCCCTGCGCCAGGCGGTGGCGCTGGTCGAGCAGGAGCCCTTCCTGTTCGCCGGCAGCCTGCGCGACAATCTGACGCTCTGGGACCCGGCGATCGGCGACGCCGCGCTGCTGGCCGCCGCCGAGGACGCCGGCATCGCCGAATTGCTGGCCGGGGGCGGCCTGGACCGGCCGGTCGAGGAGGGCGGGCGCAATTTCAGCGGCGGCCAGCGCCAGCGGCTGGAGCTGGCCCGCGCCCTGGCCCGCAACCCCCGGCTGCTGATCCTCGACGAGGCGACCAACGCCCTCGACCCGATTGTCGAGCGCCGGATCGGCCAGGCGCTGCTGCGGCGCGGAAGCGCCTGCCTGGTCATCGCCCACCGCCTCAACACCGTCCGCGATTGCGACGAGATCATCGTGCTCGACCAGGGCCGGATCGTCCAGCGCGGCCGCCACGACGAATTGATCAGCCAGCCGGGCCTCTACGCCCAGCTCATCGAGGCCGCCTGATGGACCCGGGCGCACCCGACGAGCTGTTCGCCGCCTGCCAGCGGGTCGGCGCGGCGCTGGGCCTGGAGCTGCGCCGGCCCCCGCCCGGCGGCGACGGCGATCCGCTCCAGGCCATCGCCCGCGCCTCGGGCACCCGCACCCGCCTGGTGGCGCTCAAGGATGATTGGTGGCGGCGCGACCAGGGGCCGCTGCTGGGATTCGTCGAGGACAGCAGGGCGCCGGTCGCGCTGCTGCCGGACGGGCCGGGCCGCTACAAGCTCTACGATCCGCGCCGCGACCGCTGCGAGCCACTGACTGCCGCCCTCGCCTGGACCCTGGCGCCGTTCGGCCATGTCTTCGTCCGCCCGCTGCCGGATGGGCCGCTCGACGCCTCCGGGCTGGTGCGATTCGGCCTGCGCGGCGCCAGGGCCGATCTGCTGACCCTGCTCAGCGCCGGGCTGGCAGGCGGGCTGATCGGCCTGCTGCCGCCGCTCGCCACGCGCTGGGTCGTCGACGACCTGATCCCTGCCGGCGACCGGGGCCAGATCGCCGGGCTGCTGTGGGCGCTGGCGGCGGTGGCGCTGGCCGGCGCGCTGCTCCAGCTCGCCCGCACCGTCGCCAGCCTGCGGATCGAGACCCGGCTGGGCGCGGCGGTCCAGGAGGCGCTGTGGGATCGGCTGCTCGGGCTGCCGGCGGCCTTTTTCCGCCGCTACGAGGCCGGCGACCTGGCCTTCCGCGCGCTGAGCGTCGATCGGATGCGGGCGGCGCTGTCGGGCACGACGGCCTCGGCGCTGATCGGGGCGCTGTTCGCCCTCGTCAATCTGGCGGTGCTGTGGGCGCTCGACGCCGGGATGGCCGCCGTCGCCTGCGGGCTGATCGGCCTGGCGGCGGCGGCGATGCTGCTGGCGGGGCGGGCGAGCCTGCGGATCGAGCGGGCGATCCTGGCCGGACAGGGCGCGCTCGCCGGGCTGGCGCTCCAGCTGATCAGCGGCGCGGCGCGGCTGCGGCTGGCGGGCGCCGAGCGGCGGGCCTTCGAGCGCTGGGCGGCGGCCTACGGCGAGCAACGGGAGCGCATCGCCGCGACCCGGCGGATCGGCGCGCTGCTGGCAATGTTCAACGCAGTCTTCCCGCTGCTCTCGCTCCTGCTGTTCTTCGTCCTAGCCGATCGCTCGGCGCTGGGCAGCCCGGGGCGCTTCCTGGCCTTCGCGGCGGCCTTCGCCAATCTGGCCGGCGCGGCGCTGCTCCTTAGCGGCGGCCTGCTGACCCTGCTGCGGATCGTGCCGGTCTTCGAGCAGCTGCGGCCGCTGCTGGAGGCGGCGCCCGAGCGCCAGCCCGGACGGCGCGTCCCGGCCCGGCTGGCTGGCGCCGTCGAGCTGCGCAATGTCAGCTTCCGCTACGGCCAGGACAGCCCGCCGGCGCTCGACGATGTCTCGCTGCGGGTCGAGCCGGGCTCCTTCGTGGCGCTGGTCGGCCCCTCCGGCTCGGGCAAATCATCGCTGCTGCGGCTGCTGCTGGGCTTCGAGCAGGCCCAGGCCGGCGGCGTGGCCTTCGACGGCGTGTCCCTCGACGAGCTGGACGTCCCCGAGCTGCGGCGCCAGATCGGCGCGGTGCTCCAGCACAGCCGGCCGCTGCCGGGCGACATCGCCGCCAACATCCTCGGCGCCGCCGGCGGGAGCATCGAGCAGGTGTGGGAGGCGGCGCGGCTGGTCGGGCTCGACGAGGAAATCCGGCGCCTGCCGATGGGCATGTACACGCTGATCGGCGAGGCCGGCAGCACGCTGTCGAGCGGCCAGTCCCAGCGGCTGCTGCTGGCCCGGGCGCTGGCCGGCCGCCCGGCGCTGCTGCTGCTCGACGAGGCCACCAGCGCCCTCGACAACCGCGCCCAGGCCGCGGTCGCCGCCAGCCTGGATCAGCTCAAGCTGACCAGGATCGTGGTGGCGCATCGCCTCAGCACGGTGCGCAACGCCGATCGAATCTATGTGCTTGACCAGGGCAAAATCGTCCAGGAGGGGAGCTTCGAGGAGCTGAGCGGGAGCGAGGGGCTGTTCCGCGACCTGATGCGCGGCCAGCTGCCGGCGGAATGAGGAGGGCGGCCCGCGCGGGGCGGGCCGCCTGGCGAAGCCTCAGGTTAATGAAGCGCCATGATCGAGCAGAATCGAGCGGACATCGTCTTGGGCGGAAAGCGGATCGGTGATGCCAACCAGCGGAATCTGGAAGTTGAAGTGGCGGCCGTCGCGGAAGCGGGCGTCGGGGTTCCAATACACGCGAGAAACCGAGAGACTCTCGCGCACATCGTGCAACGCTCGCCACATCACCGTCATCGAGGATTCAAACGAAACCACAATAAACGCTGAACGATCGGTTGCCATAGGCGCCTCCTCAATGTTGTGGAGCATTAACACCGGCGGTAGTAGTGCCGGCGCCAACTGGCAGTTTAACAAAGCCAGCGCCTTGATTCAATAGGTCAAGCGCACGAATCGGCGTTACGTGCGCTCATATGTTCGATACTCTCAGGAACTATTAATCAATCAGCAAGCAGCGGCCGCCAGTCGCCGGCCCGCAGCAGCGCGCCGACCCGCTCCTCGTGGGGCTTGAGGTCGCAGCCCTGGGCGGCCAGCCAGTCGGGGTTGTAGTAGGTGTCGCGGTACAGCTCGCCCGAGTCGCAGATCAGCGTCACCAGCGAGCCGGCGCGGCCGTCGCGGGCCAGCTCGGCCAGCAGCAGGCAGGCGCCGTAGAGATTGGTGCCGGTGGAGCCGCCATAGCGCCTGCCGGTCAGCTCGGCCAGCACATGCATCGCCGCCAGCGAGGCGGCGTTGGGCACGCGGATCATGCGGTCGACGATCGAGGGCAGGAACGACGGCTCGACCTGCGGCCGGCCGATCCCCTCGATCCCCGAGCCGCCGCGCAGGCAGAGCGCCGGGTCGCGCTGGTGGAAATAGTCGTAGAAGACCGAGTGGGCCGGATCGACCACGCAGACCTCGGTGCCGAAGCCGCGGTAGCGGATGTAGCGGCCCAGCGTGGCCGAGGTGCCGCCGGTGCCGGCGCCGCAGACAATCCAGGCCGGCTCGGGATGCGGCTCCTGGGTCATCTGGGCGAAGATCGACTCGGCGATGTTGTTGTTGCCGCGCCAGTCGGTGGCGCGCTCGGCGTAGGTGAACTGATCCATGAAGTGGCCGCCCAGCTCCTGGGCCAGCTGGCGGGCCGTCGCGCGGTCCTGGGTCGGATCATCGACCAGCACGGCCTCGCCGCCGTAGTGGGCCAGCCGACGCAGCTTCTCCGGCGAGGTCGAGCGCGCCATCACCGCGATGAAGCGCAGGCCGAGCAGCTGGGCGAAGTAGGCCTCCGAGATCGCCGTGCTGCCCGACGAGGCCTCGATCACGGCGGTCTCGCTGCCGATCCAGCCGTTGCAGAGCGCGTAGAGGAACAGCGAGCGGGCCAGCCGGTGCTTGAGGCTGCCGGTCGGGTGCGTCGATTCGTCTTTGAGATAGAGCTGAAGCTCCGGCAGCGCCGGGATCGGCAGGCGCAGCAGATGGGTGTCCGCCGAACGGTTGAAATCAGCCTGAATCTTTGCGATCGCCTCGCGAACCCATGCGCTTGCCATAGCTGCTCCTTGCGAACTGGTGTCGCGGGCTATTATAGCGGGGATCGGGGACTGGGGATCAGGGGGCAGGGAAACGGGGGGCAGGACGGGCTTCGGCCAAGGGGTCAGGGGTCAGGGGTCAGGGCCGGCTTCAGCAACTGCTGGATTGGCTGAAAACCTGGACAGCCCAAAACCGTTCTTCCGCCGAACCATTCGTCGCTGGCGCCACGCCAGCCCCCAGTCCGGCCTGATCCCTGATCCCTGATCCCTGATCCCTGATCCCCAAACTCACTCCGCCCACAGCGCGTCAAGCTCGATCTCGGAGACCTCGGCGGGCGCGTAGGCGGCGGCGGGCGTGGGGCCGGTGGGCGGCGGCGCGGGGGCGTCGGCCTCGACGAGGGTGAGGGCGGGCTGGTCCTGGCTGCCGAAGATCAGCGTCAGGGCGACGCGCAGCTCGGGGACGCCGAAGGGTTTGGCGAGATAGGCGATGGTGGCGCGCTTGGCGCGGCGGGCGACCTCGGAGGGGCCGAGCGTGCTGATGAAAATCAGCGGGCCGGCGAGATGCTGGCGCAGCTCGCGCAGCAGGCCCGGCAGCTGGGCGCCGAAGCCCTCGGGCTCCAGCATGATCCCGCCGATCGCGGCGGACTCCTGGCGGGCCAGCCCGGCCGCCGCCTCGCCGGTGGCGGCGATCAGCGCGCGGTAGCCGCAGGCGCGAATCATCGCGCTGAGGTTGCGATGCAGCGTGGAATCCGGCTCAACGACCAAAACCGAGCGAGGTGCAGCCATACCATCCATCCTTTGCGCCCAATCAGCCCACGCCTAGTGTACCAAGCGGCGGGGCGGGCTGTCGATTGGACTTTTGGCAGCTCGAACGATGACTGCTCGTTTTTGCTGCCGCCCGCTCCGGAGACTCGAGTACAATACTGCTACGAAGCCCTACCATTGGAGTTGCGCTGACTATGAAGACCCCACACCGCTATCGTTTCTCCCGCACTGTCCGCCCCAATCTGCTGATCAGCTGGCTGGCCCGCCAGGCGCTGCGGCTGGTCGGCTGGCGGATCGAAGGCCAGCCGCCGGAGCTGAAGAAATTCGTCGTGATCGGCGCGCCGCACACCTCCAACTGGGACACGGCGATTATGATCGCCGCCGGCCTCTATTACGGGGTGCGCATCCACTGGCTGGGCAAAGAAACACTCTTTAAAAAGCCCTGGGGCCGGCTGCTGATGTGGCTGGGCGGCGTGCCGACCAGGCGCGGCACCAACGAGAACGCGGTGGATCAGGCCGCCGCCGCCTTCGCGGGCAGCGAGTCATTCGTGCTGGTGGTGGCGCCCGAGGGCACGCGCGGCAAAGCCAGCTACTGGAAGACCGGCTTCTACTACATCGCCCACGCCGCGCAGGTCCCGATCCTCTTTGCCTACATCGACTACCGGCGCAAAGTGGTCGGCGTCAGCCCCGAGCTGCTGTATCCCAGCGGCGACATCGAGGCCGATTTCGCGGTCATTCGCGAGTTCTACTCCAAGGTCACGCCCAAGTTCCCGGCCAAAATGGGCCAGATCGAAGTCCGGCCGCGCCAGGAGCAGGCCCAGGACTGACGCTCACTCCTCGCAGGCGGGGGCGGGCCAGGAGGCGGCCGGCGGCTGGACCGGCCCGACGTTGGCCTGGACCAGCAGCAGCAGCTGACGCAGCGTCGCCCGCTGCTCCTCGTCAAGCCCGGCCAGTGTCTGCGCGTCCAGCTCCTCCCAGATGCGTTTCACCTCGGCCTCCAGCGCCCGGCCTTTGTCGGTCAGGTAGACCCGCGAGACCCGGGCGTCGTTGGCGCAGGTGTTGCGCTCCACCAGCTCGCATTTTTCCATGCGCTGGAGCATTTTCGTCACCGTGGGCGGCTCGACCCCCATGCGCTCCACCAGCCGCGACTGCGGCAGCCCGTCCTCCATCCAAAGCTGGAACAGGATCATCTCCTGGCCGGCGTGGAGGCCGAGCGTGCTCAGCGCCGCCTCTGCCCGCTGCCGATGGGCTTTGTAGATTTTCATCAGCAGAAACGTGATTTTCGATTTAAGTTCGTGCATCGTCGCCTATTTTCCTTTAGCTGGCTAAATAGTAGCACGGGTGGCCGGGGGCGTCAACGCCCGGCATTGCGCGCCCTCCCGGTTCGTGGTACCGTTTGATGTCGGGCGCGCTCGCATCTTCATCTACGGCCCGGCCAAGGAGCTTCGCCAGTGTTTGATTTTAAGCCCGCCGGGCTGCGGCGGTGGATTCAGCTTGTCCTTGGGCTGGCGTCCTACGGCGTCTCCAGCGCCCTGATGATTCGCAGCAGGCTCGGCCTGGGGCCGTGGGATATGTTCCACCAGGGCCTCAGCCGGCTGCTGCCGGTCTCGATCGGCGCCGCCAGCATCGGCGTCGGACTGGTCCTGCTGGCGCTGCTGATGTTCGCCAAGGTGCGCTTCGGCTGGGGCACGCTCGCCAATATCGTGCTGATCGGGGCGGTGACCGACCTGGCGCTGCCCTGGATCGCCGAGGCCGGCAGGCTGGATTGGCAGCTCGGCTACTACGCGCTGGCCCTGCCGCTGGCCGGGCTGGGGATCGGCCTCTACATCGGCGCCGACATGGGCGCCGGCCCGCGCGACAGCCTGATGCTCTGGCTCAGCCAGCGCACCGCCTGGCCCGTCCGCCGCGTCCGCACGCTGATCGAGCTGGGGGCGCTGGCCGGCGGCTGGCTGATGGGCGGCCAGGCTGGCATCGGCACCGTGCTCTTCGCCCTGGCGATCGGCCCGGCGGCGCAGTGGGGCATGCGCCTGTTCAAGGTCAAACTGCCGGCGCCGCAGCCCAAGGGCCGGACGCAGCCGGCGGGGTAGGGGCCAGGGGCCAGGGGTCAGGGGTCAGGGGCCAGAGACAGCTTCGCTGCGGGATGCCGCACCTCACTCGGCTGCGCCCGCTTCCCTGCCGTCCGGCCCGATCCCTGATCCCTGATCCCTAGCGAATCCCGAAGGAGCCACCCTATGTCAAACCCGCGCTTCCTCCGCCAAAAATGGACCTTCCGGGCCGGCGAGCGGCAGGTGGTGCTGATCAAAAGCCCGAACGAGCGGCCGACCCATGTGGTGATGAAAGCGCTGCTGTGGGCGCTCTACATGCCGCAATACCCCGATATCTCGATCGAAATCCGGCTCCAGGACCGCTACAAGCCCGATGTGGTGGCCTTTGACGCCGAGCAGCGGCCGCTGTTCTGGGGCGAGGCCGGCCAAGTCGGCGCCGACAAGCTGCGGGCGCTGTTCAAGCGCTACAGGGCGACCCACTTCGCCGTCGCCAAGTGGGAGACGCGACTCGATCCGGTCGAGGCGCTGGTGCGCGACGCGCTCGACGGGCTGCGGCGCAGCGCGCCGGTCGATCTGATCAATTTCACCGACGCCAACGCTGAGGGCGCCATCGCTGCCGATGGCGCCCTCACGCTTGATTTCGCCGCGCTGGAGTGGCGGCGGATCAGCCTGGACTAGCGGGCGGCGCCGGCGCCCGCCAGCGGCGCCCCGGCCTCCACGCGCTCCAGCGCCCCGTCTTCGATCACCCACAGCGCGTCGGCCAGCTTGCTGACGAAATAGCGGTCGTGGGAGACAAACAGCAGCGTGCCGTTGAACTCGGCCAGCACCTCCTCCAGCGCCTCGCGGGCCGCCATGTCCAGGTGGTTGGTCGGCTCGTCAAGCACCAGCAGATTGCCGCCGGCCAGCATCAGCTGGGCCAACACCACCCGCGAGCGCTCGCCGCCCGACAGCTGGCCGATGCGCTTATCGACGTCGTCGCGCGAAAAGAGGAAGCGCCCCAGCAGCCCCCGGGCCGCCGACTGGCCGATCGCCGGATTGACCCGCGCGACCTCCTCCAGCACCGTGGCGCCCGGCCGCAGCGACTCGTGGCCCTGGGCGTAGTAGCCGACCCGCACATTGGCGCCGAGCTGCCAGCCGCCGGCCAGCGGCGCCTGCGCGCCGACCAGCGTCCGCAGCAGGCTGGATTTGCCGCTGCCGTTCGGCCCCAGCACCGCCACCCGCTCGCCGCGCCGCACGGCGAGGCCGCCCAGCGCCAGCAGCGGCTCGTCGCCGTAACCAACCAGCAGCTCGGGGATCGACAGCGCGATCTCGCCGCTGCGGAGGGCCGTGTCCAGGCTGAAGCGCAGCTTCTGGCGCTCGCGCGGCGGATCGACGGTCTCCTTGACGAAGCCGTGGATGGTGTCCCAGCCGTTGACGAAGCGCTCCAGGCGCTTCTCGCGGCCGGCGGCCTGGCGCGCCCGCGAGCCGTTTTTGTAGCGGCGGATGTACTCCTCGGTCTTGGCGATGAACTGCTGCTGGCGCGCGTAGACGATCCGCTGCCGCTCCTGGCGCTCGGCCTTGAGCGCCTGCGCCCGCGAGTAGGCGGCGGCGTACGTCTCCAGCCCGCCCCACTCCAGCTCCCAGGTGGACTCCGTGACCCGGTCGAGGAAATGGCGGTCGTGGGAGACGACCAGCAGCGTGCCGCGCCAGGATTCGAGAAAATCTTCAAGCCACTCCAGCGCCGCCAGATCCAGGTGGTTGGTCGGCTCGTCAAGCACCAGCAGATCGGGCTCGCTGAGCAGCGCCACCGCCAGCGCGGCGCGGGTCTTCTGGCCGCCGCTGAACTGATCGAGCGGCGCGTCCCACTGGGCCGGGCCGAAGCCCAGGCCCTCGAACACCCGCTCGACCAACCGCTCTCGCTCGTAGCCGCCGCCGCGCTCGAATCGCTCCTGAAGCTCGCCGTAGCGGGCCATGCGCTCCTGCCACTCGGGGGCGGCGTAGTCGGCCAGCAGAGGCTCCAGGCGCGTCATCTCGGCCTCCATCGCGCCCAGCTCGGATTGGGCCAGCGCCGCCTCGGAGCGCAGCGTGGCGCCGGCGGCGAAGCGCACCTCCTGGGCCAGGGCGGCCATGCGGAACGGCCGGCGGGCGATCGCGCCGCTCGTCGGCGTCTCGGCGCCAAGGATCAGCCGCAGCAAGGTCGATTTGCCGGCGCCGTTGGGGCCGACCAGGCCGATCTTGTCGCCGGCGGCGATGACGAAGGACAGATTGGCGAACACATGCTGCGAGCCGTAGACCATGCCGAGCTGGCGGCCGGTAATTAAATGCATGGCGCATCACTCCCGCGCAGCGCCGCGCCGGAGCTACCGGCGGCGATGCGTGCGCACTATTTGCTTGGGCGGTTCAACACACGGAAAACGGAGACGGTCCAGCGGGCCGGGCATTGCCGGCCTGCCGATGTTCTAGGCGAGCTGGGGGTCGCTAACGAACACTCACTGGACGCACCTCAGGGTCGAAGAAACTAAACGGGTTATAGCACGGCGCGGCGGCGCGGCGATCGGTCGCGGGCCGGATCTCGGCGGGCCTGGTATGATGGAGGCAGCGAGATTCAACAGGAGGCGCGCGATGAATCAAGCCCGAATGACCGACATCGCCGGCCTGGCCGTCGGCCACTGGAGCGACGCGGCGGCCCGGACCGGCTGCACCGTCGTGCTCTGCCCGGCCGGGGCGGTGGCGGCGGCGGATGTGCGCGGCGGCGCCCCAGGCACCCGCGAGACCGATCTGCTCCAGGCCGGCAGGCTGGTCGAGCAAATCCACGCCGTCGCGCTAACCGGCGGCAGCGCCTGGGGCCTGGCC
>DASWWB010000997.1:0-20675 GCA_036406115.1 Herpetosiphonaceae bacterium | reverse complement strand
CACTACGACGCCAAACACGCCAACGACGAGGCGGCCGCACAGATCGCCAAGACGCAGTAAGGAGGGAGCGATGGGCACAACTGAAGTCGCACACCTCGTCGCTGTCGTCGAGGCGGACGTTGCGGCCGCGCAGCGCGATCTCAAGGCCACCGATCAGACCTTCAAGCAGATGGGGGAGGCGGCGGAGCGCTCCGCCGCCCAGGTCGAGCAGGCCACCGGCAAGCTGTCATTCCAGCAGCGCGAGCTGGGGATCCTCAAGCAGGAGCTGACCGACCTCCGCAAAAACTACGACGAGAGCTCGACCGCCGTGCAGCGGAAGATGCTCCAGATCGAAAAGCTGGAGTCGTCGATCGCCAGCGCGGCCACCAAAACCAACGAGCTGGCCAAGGCCGAGGACCAGGCGACCAAGGCCACCAACGAGCTGTCAGCGGCCGAGGCGAAGGCCTCCGCCGGCCTGAACAAATTCGGCGGACAGGCCGGCGTGTCGATCAAAAACCTGGCCATGGAACTCGGCGCGGCCGCGCTGGCCATGAAAACGTTCGACACCATCCAGCAGGCCGCGATCGACGGCTACAAGCTGTCGGCCGAGCTGGACCAGAATCACCGCGCCCTCAACACGTTCATGCAGAGCGTCGAGCGGGGCAACGCCGTCTACAAGGAGGCGATCCAGTTCGGCGAAAAGTACGGCTACACCCAGAAGGTGATGGCCGAATCGGCGAAAGAAGCCGCGCCGCTTTTCAAACAGACCCACGAGTCGGTCTCGAAAACCCTGGAGGTGCTGGGCCGGCTCGCCAGCCTCAACACCAAGGAGGGATTCAGCGGCGCCACGCTGGCCACCAAAGAGCTGTCCAGCGGTGACACCACCTCGATCGTCGAGCGCTTCAACCTGTCGCGCCAGGCCATGAACGCGCTGAAAGAGGAGATCGCCTCCGGGGGCGATGTGATCGCGCTGCTTGACGCCGAGATGAACAAGATGGGCGTCACCAGCGAAGTGCTGGCCAACCGCCTGGAGGGTCCGAACGAGGGCCTGGTCCGCATGGAGATGGCCGAGGAGAAGGCCCAGCTGGCGCTGGGGAATTTCCTCATCAACGTCGTCGACGCGCCGGCGCTGCTGACCGGCCTGGCCGACGGCCTGGAGAAGGCCGCGATTGGCTTCGAGTCGCTCCAGAAGAATTCTGAGGCGGTCACCATCAACCAGATGGTCCTGGAGGCCGGCGGCACCTACGAGGACTACGCCCGCGCTGCGGACACGGCGGCCATGTCAAATGCCGGCTGGACGGCCTCTGCAACCGCAGCAATCACCCAGCTCGGTCCACTGAGTGCGGCGCTGATCCCGCTGGGCCACGCCACTGGGCTCCTGGGGCAGGAGACCACCAAGCTCAGTGAGGCACAGTGGAATGCCATGAACGCCATGCTCGCCCAGGGCGTCAGCATGAGCGATGCAACCGCCCGCGCGCAGGAGCTGGCCACCGTCGAGGAGGCCCTCAGCGGGGCCTTTGAGCGCACCGGCTCGGGCGCCGCCCTCAGCGCCCAGAGCCGGGCCGAGCTGACCGCCCGCTCGATGGAACTGGCAGCCCAAACGCCCGGGCTGCGCGAGGAGATCGAGGGCCTCGCCACCGAGTTCGAGAGCGGCATCATGACCGCTGACGACTACGCTGCCAGCCTCGAATACCTGGCCAACGCCCACGTCATCAACGAGGCCGAGGCCAACAAGCTCAACGGCGCCACCATGCTGGTGGCGGCGACCACCGTCGGCGCCACCGTCGCCGTCGACCAGCATTCCGCCGCGCTCTGGCAGCTGGGCGACGCCCAGTTCGCCGACATCGAGGCCAAGATCCAGCAGCAGATCGAGGCCGCCCGGCTGGAGCAGTTCAACTACGACCTGGAGCAGGCCGCTCTGGCCGCCGGCGACGGCTTTGTCGCCCAGACCTTCGCCGCGCTCCAGCTGGCCAACGCCTACGGCCGCGATGTGGATGAGATCAACGTCCTCATCAAGGCCACCAACGAGCTCAAGAAATCCCAGGCTGGCGGCGTCGGCCAGGCGGTCGCGCGGGCCGTCGTTCGCAACGTGGCCACCGAGGTCCGCCAGATCGAGCGGGAGGCCGAGCGGCTGGCCAAGCCCAAGCGCGGCGGCGGCCGCGCCGGCGGCCAGAGCGCCGAGCAGAAGGCCGCCAAGGCGGCGGTCAAGGACCGCGAGCAGCTGGCCCGGGACCTGGCCAAGACTGACGACAAAATCCGTGAGGCCCGGGAGAAACTGCACGACAAGCTGGCCGAGGCCGAGGAGAAGCACCTCGACAAGGTCAGCGACATCTGGGCCGACTACTACGCCAAGGCCCTGGCCGCTGAGAAGAAATTCAATTCGGACAAGTTCGACACGCAGCTCGCGTTCTACGACAGCCTGGCGGCCGCCGACGAAGCCCAGCGGGCCGCCGCGATCGCGGCCGAGCAGCAGGCCTGGGCCGAGGCGCAGGCGATCGCGCAGGCCGGCAACGCCAAGCTGGCCGAGGAGTACTACAACCTCCGCCTGGAGCAAATCAAGGCTGACCAGGAGCGCGCGGACTCCATCCGCGAGCTGGAGCAGAAAATCACCGAGGAGACCGACGCCGAGCAGCGCAAGCGGCTTGAGCAGCAGCTGAACTACGAAAAGGAGCTCGATGCGCGCCACGACCAGCGCGACAAAGAACGACTCGAGCAGCTCCAGCAGAACGGCGACGAGCTGGCCCAGGACCGCGACAAGCGGCTCGCCGACGAGAACGAATCCTATGAGGACGCCCGCAACGAGCTGATCGAGGATTACAAGAAAGGCGTCGACGACATCCTGTCAGCCCAGCAGGCCCAGGTCGAGGCCCACAAGGGCTACGCCGCCCAGATCATCAGCTCCTACGACGAGATGCGGCGCGCGGCCGCTGCCGGCATCCCCTCGGCCGGCGGTCCCGCCGGCAGCGAGGCGCCCGCCGACGGCTCGCACGCCTGGGGCAAGGACTACATCCCCCACGACGGCTACCGCGCGATCCTGCACAAGGGCGAGCGCGTCAAGACCGCCTGGGAGGCCCGCCAGGAGGACCGCCGGAACCAGCAGGCGGCCGCCGGCCAGGTCGCCAGCCCCCAGTCCGCCGGCGGCGACCTGCCGCCGATCGTCAACAACTTCTACGGCCCCGCCGATCCCAAGCAGGTCGAGCAGGCGCAGAAAAACGGCGTGCTGGCCGCCTGGCGCGCGCGGGGAGGCAAATAGATGGCATCGCGCATTGTTCGCTTCGGCCCCCAGGCGCTGCCGACCCTGGAGCCGACGGAGGATCTCAGCGGCCTGGCCCTGCGCCAGGCCTTCACCCCGCTGCAAACCGGCAGCGTCTATGACCACGCCGGCGCCGACCAGTCCCGCAAGGACCAGGCGCTCATCTCCCGCAGCGGCATGCTGGTGGAGCAGGCCGGGGGCGATACGCTCCTGGCCCAGCTCCGCCAGATCCAGGCCTACTACGGCTATCGCAACTATCTGATCCGCGAGATGGACGACGGCACCTTCGAGCGGATCTGGGCGCGCTTCGTCGCGCTGAACGTCCCGCGCACGGCCGACAACCTGGTGACGCTGGAGGTCTCGACCGACTTCGTCCCGCTGGCCTCGACCTGGCTCGGCCGCAACTTCCACCAGCTGGAGCTGGACGACGGCCACCTGCTGGACAGCGGCCTGTTCCTCGACGGCACCGCCGGGATCCTGATCAGCACCAACCCGACCACCTTCACGCTGACCAACAACGGCAACGCGATCAGCCGCTACGTCATCATCCGCGTCGTCCCAGCCGGCTCAAGCATGACGAGCCTGACGATCAAATGCGGCCAGGCCGAATGGACCTTCAGCGGCACGGTCGTCGCCGGCCAGACGCTGGAAATCAACACCGGCGCCTGCTCGGTCCTCAATAACGGCGTCGACGCCTACGCCTCGTTCGCGTTTACCGGCAACCACACCATGGACGATTGGTTCCGCCTCAACCCCGGGGCGAACAGCGTCACAATCACCCGCACCGGCGCCAGCGGCGGCGCCACCGTCTACGTCGAATACTACGACGCCTGGGAGTAGCCCATATGAGCACCAGCTATCACACCCCGATCACGATCGGCGCGGCCGCCAACGCCTCGACCTTCAACACGCCGATGGGCCAGCTCGATGCGGCGATCGGCAACCTGGCCGGCGGCGCGGCCGTCACCGACGCCACCCTCAAGGAGTGGACGGCCGGCGAATGCTTCGAGCTCACGGCCCTCACCTACAACGGCACCTACCCGCAGCTGCTCCAGAGCGCCACCGTCAAATGGCCCGACGGCGCCAGCGGCACCCTGAGCGTCACCCAGGGCAACATCACTTGGCTGGCCATTGACGCCTTCACGATCACCCACTCCTTGAGCGGCAAGACGGTCACCCAGACCGCCGTCACGCGCAACGCCACCGGCGGCGTCACCGTCAAGCCGGCCCTCACCGTCGCCTAGCATCCCCGATCCCTCCCTCCTCGATCCGCCTCTTACCTCCTCGAAAGGACCCCGCGATGAGCATCTTCTCTCCGGCTGCGGCCAAAATCACCGATCTCCTGGGGATCACCACCAAGGGCGCGGCCACCGCGGCGAACTCCATGCCGGTCACCCTGGCCACCGACGGCGTCGTCGGCACCACGGCCGACGCCGTCGTCACCACCGACACCACGGGCACGCTGAGCGCCAAGCTCCGGGGCCTGGTCAAGCACGCCTATGAGCGCATGCCGGCGGCCCTGGGCCGCGCGTCGGCGTCGGCCTGTCTGCCGGTCGTGCTCTCGACCGAGGACCTGGCCGCCCTCAACGCGCCCTCGACGCCCAAGCCGGCCGTGCAGGTGGTCAACATCTCCGGCCTCTCCACCATCAGCAACACCGACGTGAGTAGCCAGGATCTGCGCGCCTACTCGGCGATCCGCTTCGGGCTCAACGTGACCGGGACGCCCGACGGCTCGACGCTGCGCGTGGCGATCCAGTTCGTCGATCCCTTCGGCACCCGGGTCACGCGAATCCGCTTTACCGATGTGACTGTGATCAACGCGACCGCCCGCCAGTTCGCCATCCTGATCCCGCGCCAGGCGCCGACGGTCGCCGTCGGCGCGCAGACCGGCAGCGCCCTGACCGACCTGGCGCAGACCACGATCGAGCAGGGGCCGATCAGCAATGATTTCCGCGTGACGTGCAGCGTGTCGAGCCCGGGCGGCTCGACCAGCTGGGGCGTGTCGGTCTACGTTGAAGGCATCTACTAGGGAGGCGCCGCCATGGGCTTCTGGATCGACCTGGAGACCGGCGCCGGCGTGCGGGTGGGGCCTGGCCCCATCCGCTCCGCCCCGGTCTGGAGCATGACCCGCCGGCTCGACCGGGCGGGCGAGATCGGCTTCGCCATGCCGGTCAGCGACCCGCGCACGGCCTACGTGCAGGAGAAGCGCCTGGCGCGCTGCAAGACCGTCCGGGGCGGCGCGCTCGTCGAGCTGGGCGTCGGGATCATCGATCAGATCTCCGCCAGCGTCGACGCCGGCGACACGCCCATGCTCGACGTGGCCGGCAACGACATCCTGGCCGAGCTGGGGAACCGCTCCGTTGGCTTCCTTGAGCTCACCGACGGCGCCGGCGGCCCGACGGCGACCGCCCTGGCCAGCATCATGGCCTTCGCCCCGGCCGGCTGGTCGCTGGATACGGTCAACGGCTTCAGCTCGACCGCCAGCACCGTCTACCTGGCCTTTGCCGGCGAGAGCGTGCTGGAGGCGCTGATCAAGCTCGCCGAGGCCACCGGCGAGCACTTCCGGCTGGGCGACGGCAAAAAGGTCGTCTGGCTCCGCACCTCACAGCCGTCGAGCGGCGTGCGCGCCATCCAGGGCGGCGACAGCCGCGCCCTGGAGGACAATCCCAACGTCGCCATCATCACCGACCTGCAAGAGGTCCGCGACAGCTACGAGCTGGTCACCCGCGTCTATCCGTTCGGCGCCGGCAACAACGAGGCCCGGCTCACCCTGGCCAACACCACCCGCGTGGCGCCCGTCGGCTACTCGCTCGACCTGGTCAACAACTGCATCGTCAACACCACTGCGGAGTCCACCTACGGCCAGATCGACAGCGTGCAGGGCTTCAAGGACATCACCGAGCTGGCCGCCGGCGCCACCGATCCGATCAGCGCGGCGAACCAGCTGTTCGATACGGCCCTCGCCTGGCTGCGGCGCCGCAGCGCGATCCAGAAAACCTACCAGCTGACGATCACCAAGCTGGACAAGGCCTTGGAGCCTGGCCAGACCATCCGCGTCGTCTACCGCAAAACGATCGACGGCTATGTCTCGCTCAACATCGACGCCAACCTGGTGATTCTGGAGGCCGCGCACGACATCGATGAGGCCGGCGTCCGCACCGTCGGCCTGGTCGTCTCGACGATCGATCGCTGGCCGGCCACCGACGACGAGCTGCTGGCCAGCGCGCTCTCGCAGCAGTCCTCGATGGAGAGCCACCTCCAGCCGGTCGTCAACCCCTACGATACGTTTTTGGAGCTGACGGACACGCCGAACAGCTACGGCGGCCAGGCGTCCAAGGCCGTGCGCGTCAACGCCGGCGCCACCGCCCTGGAGTTTTACACGCCCACCGTCGGCACCGTGACGAGCGTGGGCGCCACCGCGCCGATCACCAGCTCGGGCGGCGCGACGCCCACGATCGCCATCACGCCGGCCACCACCGGCGCCGCCGGCTCGATGAGCGCGAGCGACAAGGTCAAGCTCGATGCGCTGCCCCAGGCGCCCTACGCCGCCAACCAGTTCCTGGCCAGCCCCGATACCGGCCTGCCCGGCGCGATCGGCATGCGCCAGATCGTCGACGCCGACATCCCCAGCTCGATCGCCCGAGACACCGAGGTCACCGCGGCGATCGTCGCCCACGTGGCGCTGGCCGATCCCCACGCGCAGTATCAGCGCGAGAGCGAGCGCGCGGCCGCCAACGGCTACGCCTCGCTCGACGGCTCGACCAAAGTGCCGGCGGCCCAGATCCCGACGGCCACCACCAGCGCCGTCGGCGGCGTGGCGGTCCCGGCGTCTGGCGGCCTGGAGCTGAGCGGCAACAACCTGCGCCGCGCGCTGGGGACGGCCTTCCCCGGCTCGCCGGCAACCAACCAGACGTTTTTCCGCACGGACTACGGCCTGGAGTTCTACTACGACGGCTCCCGCTGGCTGACGATCAACGAGTACCCGCTGCTCATGCCCTACGCGCGCGCCTTGCAGCCGATCTCCGTCGCCGGCGTCGTCGCCGACGGTCTGCTGGAGCAGCGCACCGGCCTGGTCGCCTACGTGACGCACGTCTACGCCCGGACCAACGTCCAGACGACCAACAACGGGTCGAACTACTGGACGATCACCGTCAACGCGCTCACAGCGGCCGCTGTGGTCACCGTGCTGGCCACCTGGGACACCTCGGCCGACGCCGCCTCGACCAACATCAAAAAGTCCGCCACCCCGGGCACGCTGCTCACATCGTCCGACCTGACCCTCAACATCAACACCGTCAAAACGGCCGGCGCCCCGGGCAGCCTGTTCGTGACGGTCGAGGGTCGCTACCGAATCCGCGCGACCTAAACCCCTGGAGGAGATCGCCGATGCGAACCCGCACCCTGATTGCCGCGCTGGTCGCGGCCTGCCTGATCATCGCCAGCGGCCGGCCAGCGGTGCCAGCGGCCCCGACCTGTCACCTGGTGGAGCTGCCCGTCGGATCGTGGTAGCCCAACACCCGGCCCGGGCGCGCCTGGCGGCGCGCAGCGGCGCGGCCCCCGTGGATCTGAGTCCACGTGGGCCGCGCCGTTTTAGCCGCAGCGCCCCAGTTGGTCGTTTACGAAACCGCCGGCGGCGCCCGTGCGTCTCCCCTTGAAAATCGCTCGAAAACCGGGACAATGGGCGGGACGTTGCACGGGATGCTGCCGGGACGATGCTTTTTGCAGCGTCCCCCATTTCATGGCTTCCCAATGGGCTGAAATGGCGGTCCCAGCACAGCGACATATTAAAGGCGATCTACCGCTCCATTTCGGCGAAGAGGGGAATCGATGGACATTGAAAACCTGCTACTCTCCCTGGCCTACTGCTGGTACCTCACCCCCGAGCAGATCCTTCGCCTCCATGGTGGCGGCCGATCGCTCAAAACCATCAAGAACAAACTGACCGAGCTGCGCGCCGAGGGCCTGGTCGAGCCCATTGGCTGGACCGATAAGAAGGGCCGCCGGCAGGGATCGATGTGGCAGCTGACGGCCCAGGGCCACCAAGAGATCGCGGCCACGGCTGCCTACCCGGGTGTCCCCCGTAAGCGCTCGCGCACGCTGTTTCGCCACGACGTGCGGCTGCTGGAGATGGTCGTCTGTATCATCGAGGCGGCCCGGAAAACTGGCTTGTGTGGGATCAAGGTCTACCGCGAGATCCGGCTCAACCCCGACCGCAAGACCCGCAAGCCCATCCTCGACGGCCTGATCATCATGGAGGTCGGCGGCACCTTCGCGGCCGAGCACCCCGACCTGGTCCCCTGGTCCCTTGGCCGGCCATTGGACGATGAGACCCTCTGGCGGATTGCCCTAGAGGCCGACAACAAAACCGAGTCGCCCCAGGTCATCGCCGACAAAGCGACCAACTACCAGCGGGTCATGAACGACCCCAAATGGTGGGCCTACTGGTCGGAGCGCTTCGGCCCGAAAATGCCGTGCGTAATGTGGGCCGCGCCGCTGGCCGAGCGGCGCGAGGAAATCATCGGCCTGTGGGAGAAGCGCTGGCCAGACGGCCAGTGGCTGGTCACCGACGACGAACACCTGGCTATCAACGAATGGCGCATGCACTGGGCCGCAGCCACCGAGCCATTCGCGCGGGTCGCCTTCCCCGCCAAGGCCGCGCCAGCGCCCGCTCAGACGCGCCAGGATGGCCTCAGCGGCGCGACAGCGGCCGCATCGGCGTCGACGCCCGCCGACGGGCTACGAGCGGCCACCCAGGCGCGCTATGCGGCCCGTTTGGGCGCCGACGAGCTCACGGCGCCGCCTGGCCCAGCCGTCGCCGGCGATATAGGGCAGTTCGATTCGTTCATGGCCCGGATCGAGCGCGAGCTGGAGACCGACGATGCCGCCCGCGAGGCCCGGACGCCGCGCCCCCTGGAGGAGTTGATCGCCATCTTGCCCTGGGACGAGCGCCGCACGCTCGACTTCAACGCCGACGGCCGCAACGTCCTCGATACGGGCATTACGTTCGTCAGCGATCCCCAGCTCAACCGCGAGGAGCAGAAAACCTGGAAGCTCTACGCCGAGGCGCAGCGCCGCACCCACATCGCCCAGCGCGCGGCCGAGCTGGCCGCCGAGATCTCGCGCAAGCAAGAGGAGGCGGCGGCGCAGCGAATCACCGAACGCCGTTCGGCCCGGGCCGCAGCATGGCGTGCGCGCCGGAGCTGGCTGGCCGAGCAAATCACCCAGAGCGCCCGGGCCGCACTCTACACCCTTGCCGTCGTGGCGTTTGTCCTCGCGCTGTGGTTTGTCGGCGACCTGGTGGCGCCGGGCGTCCTGCCGGCCTGGCCGCTGCGAACCAGCGCCGGCGAGCACCTGGTGGCGGTCGCCGGCGGCGCCCGGGCGCAGTGCCTGGAGGCCACGGGAGCCGTCAGCCTCTACGCCTCGCCGGCCGCAATCCAGCAGCTCGACCCGGCCGGCCAGATCGAGCCGGGCGACCAGGTCGTCTGGATCTCGCTCACGCCGCTCCAGCGGCAGCCGGCGGGCTCCTACGTCTACGTCAGCCGCATCGAGCAGGGCCGCATCGCCTGGCAGGCCTGGATCCGGGGCAGCCTGGCCACGCCGTGCGGAACCTGATAGCCGCCTCTAAATTGCTACGTGCCGCTTCACATGCTGCTTATCATACGGTGCAACATCCGTATGCCATCGTTTGCCCCGTCCTGATGGGCTGAATCGCTCGCGCGCGACCCGGGCCATCTATTACAGCCGCGAAGCAACAAAAAAGCGGCCCCACGTGGGCCGCCGATCGCTTGAATGGTTGTCCGGACAACTAGCCTTGCAGCTCCTCGGCCAGCGCTTCGAGCTCGCCGATCAGATCGAGGACCAGCTCGGCGAGGAAATCGCGATCGCGGTTGGTCCGGGCGCGCTCCATCCACTCGCGGACAAACGTCCGCGTGAGCTGGCCCTGCTCGACCAGGCGGCGATGCTCGGCAGCCGAGACCTGCGCCGCGCCGGCGCCGCCAAGGCTTGCCGCCGAACGCGCCGACGGCGCCGCCTGGCGCACCTGGTCGCGCACCTGGTTGCCGCTGAGGTTCCCGGCCTGGAGTTCGGCGATCATCGCCGCCCGCTCGCCGGCGTCGTCGACGCGCCGGATGTCCAGCGCCGCCCGCAGCGTGTGCGGCTGCTGTGCGACGAGCTGCTGCACGTCATCGGGCATCCGCAGTAGCGCCAGCCGGTTGTTGATGTAGCCCTTGCTCTTGCCCAGCCGATCGGCGAGGCTGGCGATCGTGTAGCCGCGCATCTCGATCACGGCCTGGAGCGCCCGGGCCTCCTCCAGCGGATCCAGATCCCGGCGCTGGATATTCTCCGTCAGGCCGATCTCCGCCATTTCGGCGTCGGAGTGCTCGGAGATCTCACAGGGCACCTCGACCAGGCCGGCCCGCTGGGCGGCGCGCAGCCGGCGCTCGCCGAACACCAGCTGGAAGTGTCCGGGCAGATCCGGGTGCGGCCGCAGCCGCAGCCGGCTGACGAAGCCCTGCACCCGGATCGCCTCCGCCAGCTCCTCGATCTGGTCGAAGGTGTGCCGCGCCTGGAACGGATTGGGGTGGATCCGATCGAGCGGCACGTCCTGGAGCGCCGATCGCCGCGGCACAAACAGCGCCTCAACCTCGCGGGTCCGGGCGTCGACCGCAGGGTCCTCGGGGCGGGTCTGCTGCGAGAAGAATCCGCGCCGTTTGTTCATGCCGCCACCACCGTTTCGCCGTTGTTAGGAACCGTTAGCCCGGGCTGTTCTGAGGCTGTTTCACGCTCAATTTCGCCCGATTCTGACGGACTAACAGCGCTAACACCTAACGCCCTAACAGCCGCTTTCAGCTTGCCGGCGGCCTGTGCGTTGGCCCCGCCGCTGCTCTTTTCGGGCCACAGCCGGCGGGCGACTTCGCGGTCGGAGATCTTCGGCTCGACCGCCAGCCAGGCGGCGGTCTTGACGTGCTCGACGGTCCAGACCGGGGCCTGTGGCTCCACAGGAACGGCCGAGGGCGGCGGGCCAGCGGCCGCCGGCGGGGCGGTCGTCGCGGCCGACGTGGCGCGCTCCAGCATGGTCGCCAGCAGATCCTCGCCGCCGGTCTCCGCTGGGGGCAGCTCCGCCAGGACGCGGGCCACCTGGTCGTCAGTCGCGCGCCCGTCGGCGCCGATCGCCTGCCCCCCTTCCGAGTCTCCCAGGTCGACACCACGATAAAGCGCCCGGGCAGAGAGCGGCCGCCGGGCCACCACGTCCAGCCCATCGATGTCGACGAGCTGCCGGCCCCGGACCGTCTGGAGCACTGCCGGCCGCACCTGGTCGGCCGCCTCTTTCATGGCACCCGTCGCCTTGCCGCCCAGCAGCAGCATCATGAAATTTTCGCGCAGGTCACCGCGACCCTTGATCCCCAGGCCCTCGACGGTCGTCGACTGCGTCAGGATGACCAGGCGCATTTTGACCTTGCGGCCCTCCTGCGCCAGCTCGCCCATAAAATCGCTGGCCACCGGGCAATGGCTGCTGATCGCCGGCCACTCGTCGACAAAGATCGTCAGCGCGGGATAATCCTTGTCGCCCCGGGCGCGCCGCTCGAAGCGCTCGCCCAGCTCGACCAGCAGCGCGGCCATGGCCTGGTTGACCGGCGCGAACTTGCGGCCGGTGCCGATCGCCGGCAGCCCGCCCCAGTTGCCCGGCTCGACGTGCGGATCGAGGATCAGCACCTGGTCGCCGGCGGCCACCCGATCAGTCATCACGGCCATGGCCGCCGTCGATTTGCCGGCGTCGGTCTCGCCGGCGATCATCAGATGCAGGCCGGCCTTGAGCCGCTCGCGCGTCTCGCCGATCGGCAGCGCCCGGGGCGCATCGAGCCGCGGATCTTTGACCGTCGGCAGCTGCTCCAGCGCGCTCCGGCCGTCGACGAGCGGCGGCAGCTCAGGCGCGGCGGCCGGCGCCTGGCGGCGCGGCGAACTGGGAAGGGGGGAGATCTGCGCGGCCTGGTCGGGTCCCGACGGCGCAGCTGCTCCCCCGTCAGGCTGCTGCTGGCGGAGGTTTGCCTTGTGCGCCCGCCACAGGATGACAAACATGATGATCGCAAAGACAAAGAACGTGACAAGCAGGACGCCCGGGTCGTCAGGCTTGATTTCAGCAAACAGCAGCATGGCCAACCTCACTTCCCAAACGTTAGTTTCTCAGGCATCCGCGCGCTGATGATCCCCAGAACGCCGCCGGCAACCGAAGCGGTCGCCGCCGCCGGCAGCCACGGCATGAGTTTGAACGCCACCGGAAACAGGATCCACTGGCACCACTGGACAGAGGTCATCAGGGCGTCCGGAAACAAGAAAATCGCGTACCAGACGCGCGAGCGTTTCAGGGTGAAGATCTGACCGACGATCAGGCCGACCGCCAGCACGACGCCAAAAATGAAGCCCAGCCACGAGGTGTAGCCATAGGCGAATTCTTGGATCTGCATGCAGGTCAGGATGGTGGTGACGAGGGAGTTAGCCCAACCGCCAACCGAGGCCGCCAGCTTGGCGGCTGGGAGCCAGCGCTCTAGCTGCTCGTTGGCGACGACCGGGGTATTGTGGTTTTGTACGGTCATGGTTGCCCCTTGATTGGGGCGCCACTGAGGGTATACTGGACTCGATGGCGCCGAACTCTACTTTCGGTCCGTCTTTGGCCCGCGCCGCTTCGACCTGGTGCGGGCCTCCCGTTTGTCCTGCCCCCGAGTATACCACCGAGAGCAAGCAGCTTCTGTCACACGTCCGCCATGAAATCATCCATACCGCCGGTCAGGTCGCCGGCCGGCTCCGGCGCTGCGGGAGGCGCCTCCGGCGGTGTGCGCCATTCGTGCGCCGTTTGTGCGCCGTTTGTGCGCCGCGTGGCTGCCGGCTGTGCGCCACCACCCTGGAGGACCGCCCGGGCAGCGTCGGCGATCCCCTCCGACACGTCCCGGCCCAGGGCGCCGAACAGCTCCCGCGAGACGCTGGAGATATCGACGCCGGCGGCGTGCAGCCCGAGGATCACCAGCGCCGTGCCGACGGCCGTCCGATCATCGCCCTGACTATCAACCAGGGCGTCGAGCGCGGCCGTCACGCGGAAGCTGAGGTGGATGTTCCGATCGCGGCCGCTCATTTCGCGGCCCGGGCCAGGCGCCGCGCGAGCCGCGCGTAGCCCCGGGCGATCGCCAGCTGGCCGTCGGTGACCGGCCGGGCCTGGCGGAACCGCGCCCGGATCGCCTCAACGATCGGCGCCAGCTCAGCGCCGCCGCCGGCGATCAGGATCGCGTCCAGGTCGTAGCCCTCGCGCCACGACTCGACGAGCTTTGACACGATGTCGCGGCCGTTCTGGCGCAGCGGCGCGTCCCAGTCCTTATGCAGCGGCCGGTCCTCGCCAGCGATCCTGACCGTCCCGCTGCGGACGGCCTGGTCGACCTCGTACATCGTCAGGTTGCGGTTGTAGCGGCTGGAGATCGCCGCCCGGATCTGGCCCAGCGGCCCGATCGAGCCGAGGGGGAAGGTCATCAGCGAGCTGGCCAGCGGCGTCATCTTGTCGACGATCGCCAGGTCGAGCGTGTTGTGGCCAAGATCGACGATCCCGACGCGCTGCTTCTGGAGATCGGCGGCGCCCGTCGGCTCGCCGTCGTCGTCGAGCAGCTCCCCCCAGATCGCGCCCAGCGGCTCCGGGATCACCTTGATCGCCGAGAAATACTCCTCGCCGACGGCGGCCCGGATCCGCTGGCCAAGCATGATCTGCTTCGAGCGATCCGTCGCCCAGGTCGCCGGCAGGCCGGTCACACAGACGCCGCCGCCGGCGCCGTTGAGCGGCCCCAGACGCTGGAGCGCGCCGAGGATCAGCGCCGGGATAAACGTCGCATCACCCAAGCGGTCCATGCTCACGTTGGTCTCAGCGCTCGTCGAGAGCTGCGCGTCCTCCCCGACCCACCAGGCGGCGCCGCCGATCTTCACCTCCGGTACCTTGTGCAGCTGGCCGACGACCGCCTTGCCGGCCGGCGCCACCATCGCCGGCATGACAACTGGCGGCAGCGGCTTGCCGTCGGGTCCGATGACCACTTGCTTGAGGTAGCCATTGCCGGCGTTGATCCCGTGTCCTGCGAGTCCGTTGCTTGCCATGGTGTACTCCCCCTGTGCTATGCTTTTTGCGAGGCGCCAGACTCCCCGGCGCCGGCCGGCCAGGATGCCCCCTGGCCGGTTTCGTTTATCCAGGCCACTATGCGACCTGCCCTGCATACGTCCCTCGTGCGAGTTCGGTAAGCTCAATAATGTTTTTGACCGAGCGTTTTTTGCACTGATAGAGCATTGCTGTGCGTGACGGCGTTAAACATTCGATATGGCCGTCAGTATACGTCGCATCGGTCACCAGTGCCTTGGCCTCCGGGTCGAGCTGGCGCCAGGCATCATCAGGCATCCAGGGCGGCTTCACCGCCGGCGGCGGATCGTCCTGGGCCACCCGCTGCGGCGCCGGCGCAGCGGCCGCCGGCTCGACCAGCAGGCTCTGGTAGTTATCCGGCTCCTTGAGCCACTTTACGGCCTTGCCAGGCTCCCATTTTTTTGAGAGGCAGAGCTGGCGGGCCTTCTTGACCAGCAGCTCGTAGGGGACTGGGATGTTCTTCAGTGCCGTCGGCCACTCGACGCCGAGCTTGCGCAGCTCGGTCGCACATTCCTCCCATCGCATCGTCTCACCAGAGGGCCGCTGTGGCGCGCTAGGACGGCCGCTGGGGGGCCGCGCGGCAGTTGGGGGGCCTCCTTCTCCTCTTCCGCGATCCCAGGCCCCCGTGTCCGGGTTTTCTAGCACTTCCAGCGGCGCATGCTCCTCCTCGTAAGCTCCAGCGGCCCATGCCTCCCCTGCTCCTACCACGCGATCGAGATCCACCTGGCACCCTGGGATGAGCGCCAGCGCTGTCTCCGGCAGCTCCACCAGGTCGTCCCACGCCTGCCCGTTGTCGTCGTCGTCGTCCCGGTCCTCTCCCCAAGCGCCAGCTCCCCCTCCCGGCGCGCTAGCGCCGCCCCCCTGGAGCGTGGTTTGACCGACGGAGGAGGTAGGAGGAGGAGTTTTAACTTCGTATGGTTTAACTTCGTTTGATTCCCCGGAAACATGTTGCCGGTCTGGAGCGGAAACATGCTGCCGATCATGACCGGAAACATGCTGCCGGTCCTGACCGGAAAATTTTTTCCGCTCTTGAACGGCAGCATTTCGCCGGTCAGCCTGGTCGCGTTTCGCGTCGCGCCAGGGCTTCCAGGTCTCCTCGTTGAACTCATCCGTCAGCAGGTAAAGGTTCGTCAGACCCAGTCCCCGCTGCTCTTTTTCGATCAGGCCGGACGCCTCCAGCTCGGCGCGGTAGTTCCGAATCTGCCGATCGCCGACGCCCATCAGGTTGGCCAGCGTCTCCTGGCCAGGAAACGCGTCATCCTTGCCAAACCAGGCGTATGACTTGAGGATCATGTACAGCAGGCGCGCCTCGACAGAGAGCAGGGGGTTGAGCAGGATCGTGTTGTAGATGATCGTGTGGCCGGCCTGGGCCTTCGGGTCCTTATGGCGGAGCGTCTCTCGGGTGCTCATTGAAGGCCTCGCATTCCTTGCTGTGCAACGGTGTCAGAAACGAGCGAAAATGTGTCACTGGTTGACGTAAACCTCGTGGTATACTGGCCCATAGCTTGAAAACCTTTCTACGTCCGCCCTTTCCGTCCCGAGCTGCGCAAGGCTCGGGACGTTCGGTTTTTTTAGGGCGTACAACGATACCGCCGGACGGCAGCTGCCGCCAGCACAAAAACGCCAAACATCTGATGGACATCTGATGGATTTTGGTGGGGTCCGAATCGAACCCCTGCGACCATGGAGGCGAGGGGGTCAGCGTGATCCCCCGGGTACGCAAAAACCGCCGGCTTTGAGGAAAGCGGCGGGGCAGGTGCGGCGTCGTTGGGAGACGCCCAATATTGGTTCAGGGGTCCAATTTGCACCCCTGGGACCGGACCAGATTTTAGGCGCACTGATCCGGGTGGGATTATAGCACACATTTTGCGGCCTCCGACAGGTGTTTGGCGAGCGTCCGGCGTTTGATCGTGCCATGGATCCAGGCCGATCACGAGACGAGATTTTAGGATAGAGCGGGATCGATCTGATGGGTAGGGGAGTTGTTGCCGACTTATTGCCCAATTCGGGCGATGTTGCAGAAATGATGCGGGGACCAGGTCGATCCCCGCGCGATGTTGCGGTCTAGTTGTAGCGCCAGGCCTGCCGAGCTGCGGCCTCGTCGGCTTGGCGCTTGAGGCGAGCGTAGCGCTCGGGGACCTGGCCGGCCGTTGTGTCCAGTGAGCCGAAGGGGTTGAACCGTTGGAGCCGGCGGCCTGGCCGGCGGCGGCGAGCTGGGATCACAGGGGACCCTCCTTGGAGATCAGCACCAGGCGCTGGCCTGGTGCGCTGGCGATGTCGAGCAGCTGGGCCTCGGCGGCCAGCCAGTGGACCGCGCGCCAGGCGGTGGTGAGCGAAACGTGGGCGCGCTCGGCGAGCGTGCGCAGCGACGGCGAGATGCCGTGCTTGCCTATATATTTCCTGATGGCCGTCAGGATGCGGCGATAGGTGGCGATTTGTGACATGGCATTTATGCGATGCCTCCCTGGGGAAACGAAAACGGCCAACCAGTGGGGACTGGAGGCCGCAGCGGACATGACAAGCGGCCTCCAAATATGTTTGAAGGCCGCAGGGGTTACTGTGTCTTGAGAACCTCGTATTTGAGCCGGCAGCGATCGCCACTGAGGCGGCGGATATAGCCGTCGGCTTCGAGTCGTTTGATGGTTACGGAGACGTAGCTGGGCGCTACCCCCGCCTCGGCGGCGATGTCCACCACGCGAGGATCAGTCTCAACGAGGGCAATAAGCGCCTGGAGGACCGCCGCCACTTTGGGCGGGAGGTCTTGTCGTGGGCGGGCCATGATGCTGGTCCTCGGTCATCTCTACCAGGGCTCGTTGTACGCACGGGCTTGCTGTGCGGTTGCTCAGATCCCGGCCGAGGAGGCCGGAATTAAGTGAACAAAAGTCGGGGATATGGTATGATGACTCGTAGCAGGGCGGCCTCTTTTGAGTCCAACCTGCGGCCTTCTGTCGCAAGATGGTAAGGTGCTAGCGGGGGGCGCTATACGCTTTGACGGGTGGTATGCGCTCCCCCAAATTGTAGCACGCGTGAGCGATGCTACAAGGTGAGACGCTGATCATAAACCAGCGTTCCCACTACGAGCTATCGGGGAATTCCCGATAGTAGCGGCCTATTCAGTTGTGACGGGTGCGTTACAGTCGGGTCTGTTAGACAATCCGGCACATAGCGTGCCTGGCGCGATCTGGAGTACTGGCGGTTGGGGCGGGGCGACGTGGGTAGGGTTCCAAGCTAACACACATCGCTCCGCTGCGCTTCGCGTTCCTCATAGAGCCTGCGCGGCTCTCTATAGATATACTAGCCCTGGGCGTGGGTTCAACCACGCCCAGGGCTTTGTGCATTTTCTTCCTCGAATAAATCTTGTACCTGACAGCCAAGTGCGGCGGCCAGCTTTTTTAGGGTTTTGGTATTTGGTTCTCCGTCTGGCTTTGTCCAGGCATTGTGAACAGTGCCATATCCAAGGTCGGCGCGCCTCGCTAGTTTAGCTATGTCCAGGCCCTGAGCCTGTGCTATTTCTTTGACACGAAGCCGCATAGTACTCACCCCCTGTCAATTTCGGATGTTAGGGATAGTATCATCAAACACTAAACGATGCAACGTATCATTTTATAAGCGTTGACAAAATGATAGGCCCTGCTATACTGAAATCAGTTGATTGCCTCCACCCGTCAAGTAGCGAAGCGATCAGCACTGGCACCAACCCACAACCGACAGGAGGCCACCATGTCCGCTGCCCTCCCCACCCGCCTGGAAGCCCAGGCGCACGTCCTGGCCGCCCGCCTGGCCGAGCACCCCAGCCCGCGCGCGATCGCCCTGGTTGATCGCGCCTTTGCCCGCTGGCTGCGCCGCGCCGATGCGGCCCCGCCGCCCGCCCCGCGCACCCCTCCGCCGACCTCTGAGACGCTGGCCAAGGCCAAGAAGCGCGGCTACGACATCATCGAGTGCATCGTCGCCGGCGTCCGCGTCGGCTACTACGCGTTTCTCGACGGTCGCTGGCTGGGCCTGAACAAGCGCGGCCGGATTCCGGCCAGCTACAGCGCTGCCTTCAACGCGCTCGACCGCGCCCGGGCCGCCCAGCAAGGCGTCACGCCGGGCCGCGCCTACCTCAACCAACGAACCCAGACCGCCCAATACGCCGGCCGCTAGCTCGCTGATCTGATCAGCCGGGCGGCGTCGTGCTGCCCGGCCTCTCTGGAGGCATCCATGGATTCGACGAACAATCCGACGGCGGCCGACGTGGCGTTGGCCCAGGCACAGCTCGTTTCCTACACCCTCCGCACCGGCAAGTGCTACGAGTGCGATTCCAAGCGCCTGATCCAGGACGGTCAGCATGTCCGCTGTGGCGGCCGCTGCGGCCTGGTGCTCTACAACGGCCAGGTCCCGGTCCGGCCGGCCCGTGAGGAGGATGCATCGTGACGACCTTGCAGCTCCCCAGCTCGGCGCCGATCGGCGAGGTGCGCCGGATCGCCTGGCAGATCCGCGGCTGGCTCGACCGGCGCGGCGTGCGGGTCTATCGGCTCGATGCGAGCGGCGCCCCGAGCCGGGTGTTCAACGTGCGCCAGCGCGGCCCCCGGCTGGAGACGTGGGAGGCCGACGGCGAGGCGATGGTCTGGGTCGCCGCGACGGAGTTGGACAAGTTCTACGAGACGATTTGACGCGACATAACTAAGGAGCCCGAGCGCAATGAGCGATATCAAATTCGACCTGGACGCCGCGATCGCGGCCGCCGAGCAGGCTGAGAACGACCGACGGATCGCCGAGCGCGCCGTCGCGGAGGCCGCCGAGAACGACCGGCAGCGGACTGTCTGCGCGGCGATGGACGCGGAGCTGGCCGAGGTGCTAGCGCCCGATCTGATCGCCGCGCTGGGGATTGCGGCCAAGATCCACTATCACGATTCGGCGGCCCATGCCGCCTTCACCGATGGGACGGTCCTTTGGACGCTGCACAAGTCCTACTGGGAGAGCGGCAGCCGGAGGTGGCGGCAGTGGAACGTGACGGCCTGGCCGGACGCCCCGGCGCGCCTGGAGGGCGACTGGGATGTTCGCGAGCTGTGGCGCGTCCGCGATCTCAAGGATGACGAACTGGGGGGCAAGCTGCTGCTGGGCTTGGGCGAAGTCCGGCGCCTGGTGGCGGCCGAGGAGCGCGCGGCCGCCGAGCGGCGCGAGCTGGCCACCGCGGCGGCCGCGCAGATCTCCGCCGTGCAGGAGCGGCTGTGGGCTATCCACCACCACGTCTCTCTGCTGGCCCCGGGCATGCCGGAGGTCCACAGCGCGCCGGCCGGCTACGGCATGCTGCTGATGAACATGCGCCAGCTGGAGGAGGCGGTCGCCACCGGCGACGAGGAGGCGATCGGCGAGGCTGGCGCGCTCCTGGCGGCGCAGACAATCCGCATGATCGGCGACCTTGGCATCGAGCTGTAATCGACGACTAGCGCGCCGGCGGTCCCAGCGGCCGCCGGCGGGGAGATATGAGCAATGACGACGACTGAGACGACCGAGACGACCACGTTCGAGCCGACGGCTGCCGGCCTGGTCCGCCACATCCTGGCCACGCTGCGGATCGAGTCCATCCACTACGGCGACGTGCAGGCGCTCACTGCGGCAGTCGAGACGACGATCCGGGCGCAGGAGGGCCGCCGGATCGTGGCCACGCTGGGGGCGCTGGAGCGGATTGAGGATCAGGCCGAGGAGCTGGGGCGGCGCGCGATCGCCGCCGAGGAGTCGGTCGACCTGCTGCTCGACGATGTCGCCGACGCCCAGCTGGCGCAGCTGCATGCCGAGTTCGAGCTTCACTGTGAACGCCGGCATGTTGAGGCGCTGGCCGGCGAACTCCAGGATGCCCGGCAGGCGACCGTCGGCGCCGACGAGGCGCTCAACCTGGTGCTCGACCACGCCGCCAAGCTGCGGAGCGGCCTGGAGCTGATGACGCGCCAGCGCGACCTGCTGCGCGACGAACTGGAGGCGCTGGTCAGCGCGGTGCGCGTCGAGCTGAACCTGGAGGCGCCGGCCGCCGGCGACCCGCCCGGGCTGGACGTGGCCTGGGAGAGCCTGCTGGCGCTGGAGATGGCCGACGATCCGATCGGCCGGCGGCTGGTCGCGGCCGAGCTGGCCCTCGACCTGGTGGAGGGCCAGTAGATGAACCAGCAGCAGCAACAGCGCCCCCAGGCGCCCGCCGGCGATCCGCTGGCCAGCCGCCCAACGGTGAACTTTGTCATCGACCTGGTGCTGGACGGCTTCCCGGTCAAGGCCGAGATCGAGCACTCGAACGCCGATCAGCTCAAGGGCATC
>DASWWB010000996.1:0-8582 GCA_036406115.1 Herpetosiphonaceae bacterium | reverse complement strand
GGCTGCTCGGGTACGAAGCCCACCGAGCTGGCTGTGTTGGTGGTTCGGTGCGAACCACCGACGGGGTATCTTAGAACCAGGTGCTCGCGCCAAAGGCGCGGCACACGTCAGTTGGTAAGGTGCAAGGGAACAAAAAACCCGTGTTGTGCATTGCTGCGATCAACGGCGGGATGTTCCTGGTTGTTGCGATGCAGACGATGCATCATTCAACTGTCAACTCTTGGTGACCGGGAGAGTATACTACACCCCCAATTGTTTGTCAAATGTAATCTTCACGGTTTCCGGGCAACCGCCAGCGCCAATTTGACGACCCTCCGATGATCCATTAGAATGATAGTGTTTGCGGTCGCTGACAGAATCATCCCCACGCTCCGGGCGTGCCGAGGTTCTGCCAGTTTTTTCTATTGTGTGCAGAAGGACGGTTATGTTCGATAATCTCTCAGACCGCCTAACTGACGTTTTCAATAAACTCGGCAGCAAAGGCCGGCTCACGGAATCGGATGTCGACGCCGGCTTGCGCGAGGTCCGCATGGCCTTGCTGGAGGCCGATGTCAATTTCAAGGTGGTGAAGTCGTTTGTCGCCAAGGTCCGCGAGCAGGCGGTCGGCGAGACGGTCACCAAGAGCCTCTCGCCCGGCCAGCAGGTGATCAAGATCGTCCACGACGAGCTGGTCCATCTCCTCGGCGACGCCAATGTGCCGATCAATGAGTCCCGCTCGCGCGAGACCCCCACTATTATCATGCTCGTCGGCCTCCAGGGCGCCGGCAAGACGACGATGGCCGCCAAGCTGGCCTTGCATCTGCGCAAAAAGGGCAAGACGCCGCTGTTGGTGGCCGCCGATATCTACCGCCCCGCCGCGATCAAGCAGCTGGAGACGCTCGGCAAACAGCTCAATATTCCCGTCTACAGCGAGGGCAACACGGTCGCCCCGCCGGACATCGCGGAGCGCGCGCTGCGCCAGGCCCGCATCAACGGCAACAATGTCGTGATCGTCGACACCGCCGGCCGGCTCCAGATCGATGAGCGGCTCATGACTGAGTTGCAGGAGATCCAGGGCCGCGTCCAGCCGAACGAAGTGCTGCTGGTGGTCGATGCGATGATCGGCCAGGAGGCGGTCACGATCGCCCAAACCTTCAACGAGAAGGTCCAGCTGACCGGCCTGGTCATGACGAAGATCGACGGCGACGCCCGCGGCGGCGCGGCGCTCTCGATGCGCGAGGTCACCGGCGTGCCGATCAAATTCCTCGGCACGGGCGAGAAGACCGACGCGATCGAGCCCTTCCATCCCGACCGCCTGGCCCAGCGCATCCTGGGCATGGGCGACGTGATGACGCTCATCGAAAAGGCCGAGCAGGTCTACGACCGCGACGAAGCCAAGAAGATGGAGAAGAAGCTCCGCAAGGGCAAGTTTGATTTCGAAGATTTCTTAAAGGCGATGGAGTCGATGCGCAAGCTCGGCCCGTTGCAGCAAGTGCTGGGTATGATCCCAGGCATCGGCAAGCAAATCCGCCAGATGAAGGAGCTTGAGGACGCGGTCAACGAGAAGGAGATGAAACGCATCGAGGCGATCATCCTCTCCATGACGCTGAAGGAGCGCCGGAACCCGGATCTGCTGGCCAATCTCAACCGGAAACGTCGGATCGCCGTGGGCAGCGGCACCAGGCTTGAAGATGTCAACGCCCTGGTCAAGCAGTTCCGCGAGATGCAGCGCATGATGAAAAAGCTCGGCCGGGGCGGAAACCCGAATGATCTTTTGAAGATGCTCAAGTAACAACAGCCTAGTTTTTTGGAGGAATCAATGGTTCGCATTCGCCTGCGCCGGATGGGTTCGAAGCACAAGCCAAGCTATCGCGTCGTGATCGCGGACGCCCGCTCGCCCCGCGACGGCAAGTTCATCGAGACCATCGGCCACTACAATCCCCAGCAGCAGCCCAAGGTGCTGGTCATCAAGCAGGACCGCGCCCGCTACTGGCTGAGCGTCGGCGCCCAGCCGTCGGACACGGTGGTGCGCCTGCTCAAGAATGTCGGCGTGTTCGACGCCGAGGGCAAGGTGACTGCCGAGACCGCCGCGCCTGCCGAGCCGGTCGCCGAGGCCCCGGCCAAGCGCACCCGCCGCAAGCCGGCCGGGAGCCCTGAGGGCGCTGGCGCCGCAGCCGCCGAGCCGACCGCCCAGCCGGCGGCCGAGGAGACGGCTGTCGAAGAAACCGCCGAGGCTTAATCAATCCCGGGCTGCCCTTCCACGCGGGGGGCAGCCTTTTTTGAGGACTGAGTCTTATGGAAGAGTTACTGCGCTACATTGTCGAGGAGCTCATCGACAGCCACGATGAGATTGAGATCCACAAGCGCACCGGCCATCACAGCATCACGCTGGACCTGCGGGTGCCGCCGGAAGAAGCCGGCAAGATCATCGGCCGCAACGGCCGGGTGGTCAAGTCGATCCGCGATGTGCTCGGGATCATGGCCGCCCGCGAGAACAAGCGGGTCCACCTTGAGGTGAATGCGTGAGCCAGGCGCCCAATCCCGATGATTTCCTGCTGGTCGGGCGAATCACCACGCCCCACGGCGTAAAAGGCAATGTCAAGCTCGCCCTGGTCACCACCAGGCCCGAGCATCTGAGCCGGATCAAACAGGTGTTCCTCGGCCCGTCCTACCAGCAGTACACGCTCCAGCGGGCCCACGAGCACAAGTTCGGCGTCTTCGTGCTGCACCTGGCCGAAGTCGCGACCCGCGACGACGCCGAGGCGCTGCGTGGGGCCGAGGTCCACATCCGCGCCAGCGAGGCCGCGCCGCTCGACGAGGACGAGTATTTCATCCACGATTTGATCGGCCTCCAGGTGCGGACGATCGACGGGCAAGAGCTGGGCAGCGTGGCCGATGTGATCGAGACCGGCGCCAACGATGTGCTGATCGTGCGCAAAGTCGGCAGCAACGATATCCTGATCCCGATGGTGCGCGAGGTCGTCCACCGGCTCGATGTCGCCGGCAAGCTGATCGAAGTGGCGCCGCTGGACAAGCTGCTGCCGGAATAGTCCTCCCAGAGCCCCCAAATTGACATGGCCGCGCCGGACGTGCTAGAGTACGCCCAGCCATTTCCAATGACTGTCTGCAAGCCGCACGGCAGTCATCTGCTTTTGAGGGTGCCTATGCGACGCTTCTGGTGGCTTCCGGTCCTCGGTCTCCTGGTTCTGCTGGTCGCGCCGACCGCAGCCAACTCCCCCCGGCAAACCGCGCCCAGCGATGACTACGGGTTCCGCTCGTTCTGGGAAAGCAACGGCGGCGAGCGGATCTTCGGCGCGGCGGTCACCGGGGTGATCGACGAAGCGGGACTCAAGGTCCAATACTTCGAGCGCGCCAGGCTTGAGTACCACCCCGACGCCGAGCCCCAGGTGTTGCTGGGCCTGCTCGGCCGCGAGCGCACCAAGTGGCAGCAGTTCGCGCCGCCGGCCAGCTCCCCCGCATCAGCGCTGCGCTTCGATGCGACTCCCTACACGATCGCCCAGCCCTTCCGCTCATTCTGGGAAGAAACCGACGGCCTCGCGCTGTTCGGGCTACCGATCAGCGACTCGCTCTGGGAGCACACGGCGCAGGGCCGCTTCCAGGTCCAATACTTCGAGCGCGGCCAGCTCATCCACCACCCGCTGTACGCCGGCACCGACGAGGAATTCGAGATCGCGCCGCTGGGCCGCGAGATCGCCGCCGCGCGCGGCTATGTCGAGGGGCTATCGGCCAACCAGGCGCCGGTGATGTTCGCCTACGACCCGGTGCCGCCCGCCCCGGTGGTTGACGAGACGCCGGTCGAGGAGGCGGCGCCGGTCGAGGTCGCCGCCGCGGATGACAAGCCGCCGGCCCGCCCATCAGCCCCGCCGCCAGCCAAGCCCGCCCCGGCAGCGCCGCAGCCCAGCCAGGGCAGCGCCAAAGAGATTGTCGTCGATCTGTCCGACCAGTGGCTCTACGCCTATCAGAACGGCGAGCAGGTCTTCGCCGCGCCGGTCGCCACAGGCAAGGATGGCTTCAACACGCCGGCCGGCGAGTTCAGCATCTACGCCAAGGTGCCGCTGCAAACCATGCGCGGCTCGCTGAACGGCGAAACCTGGGTCGTGCCGAACGTGCCGCATGCAATGTATTTCAATGGCAGCGTGGCGCTGCACGGGACCTACTGGCACAATCTTTTCGGCTCCGGCACGCGCATCAGCCACGGCTGCGTCAATCTGCCGCTCGACGCCGCCGCCTGGATCTACGATTGGGCGCGGGTCGGCACCTCGGTGACTGTCCGCTACTGAATTTAGCCCCAGCCCTCAGCCCGCCCGGCGCTCCCGGGCGGGCTTTGCGTTTGCCGGCGCCAGGGCGATGCTCTACAATCAGCCCATTCGCACTTGGGAGGACGCCATGGCCCAGCAGATTGGCATCATCGATCTCGGCTCGAACACGGCGCGCATGATCGTGATGCAGTACCAGCCCTATCATTCGTTCAAGCTGATTGACGAGCTGAAAGAAAACGTGCGGCTGGCCCACGACCTGGGAGCCGACAACCTGCTCCGGCCGGCGCCGATGGCCCGCGCCATCCATACCCTCAAAATGTACAGCGCCCTCGGCAAGGCGCTGAATCTGCCGCAGATTGTCGCAGTGGCGACCAGCGCCGTGCGCGACGCCGCCAATCAGGCCAGCTTCCTGGCCCAGGTCAAGGAGGAGACCGGCCTGGATCTGCGGGTGCTCAGCGGCGAGGAGGAGGCCTACTACGGCTACCTCGGCGTGATCAACAGCCTCCCGCTGCGCGACGGCCTGATCTTCGACATCGGCGGCGGCAGCGTCGAGCTGGCCCAGGTGCGCGGGCGCGGCCTGGTCAACAGCGCGTCGCTGCCGCTCGGCACCGTCCGCCTGACCGAGCAGTTCCTGGCCGGCGGCGGCAAAGCCGACATCAAGGCTCTGGAGCGCCACCTGGAGGCCGAGCTGGGCAAGATCGATTGGCTGGGGCTCCAGGGCAAGATGCAGCTGGTCGGCGTCGGCGGCACGGTCCGCAACCTGGCCAAGATCGACCAGCGGGCGGCCAAGTATCCGATCGACAAGGTCCATGGCTACGAGCTGCCGGCGGCGCGGATCGACGAGTGGACAGCGCGGTTCGCCAAGATGTCGCCCGCCGAGCGCGAGGCGGTGGACGGCCTCAACAGCGACCGAGCCGATGTGCTGCTGGGCGGCCTGGTGCTGATCCGGGCGCTGATGCGGCGCAGCGGCGCCCAGTCGCTCTGGGTGAGCGGCGAAGGGCTGCGCGAAGGCCTGTTCTACGAGCAGTTCCTGATCGGCTCGACGCCGCCACTGGTCAGCAACCTGCGCGCCTTCGCGGCCGAGAATCTGGCCCGCAACTATCACTACCATGTCGTCCACGCCGACAAGGTGCGCGACCTCTGCCTGTCGATGTTCGACCAGCTGGCCGCGCTGCACGGCTACGGCGCCTGGGAGCGCGAGCTGCTGGAGGCGGCGGCCACGCTCCACGATATCGGCGTGTCAGTCAACTACTACGACCATCACAAACACGGGCTTTATCTGATTATGAACAGCGCGATGCCGGGCTTCTCGCACCGGGAGATCGCGATCATCGCCTTGCTGGCACGCTACCATCGCAAGGGCGCGACCGGCGACGAGGGCATGGGCGGGGTGCTGCAAGAGGGCGATCTGGCGCGGGTCGCCAGGCTCAGCGCGCTGCTGCGGATCTGCGAGTACCTGGAGCGCTCCAAAAGCCAGGTTGTCCAGGGGATCAGCTGCGCGGTGGAGAAAAACGAGGTGCGGGCGCGGATCCACGCCCTGGGCGACGCGACGGTGGAAATCTGGGACGCCAACCGCAAGACCAATCTTTTTCGCAAGGCCTACGGGCTGCCGATCGTGATCGAGCCGGCCTAGAGCGGCGGGGTGAGCGCGAGCTGGTCGCCGACCTCGGTGCCGGTGGCGGCGAGAATCCCGGCGGGCAGCTCGATGGTGTAGCGGGCGTGGCGGGCGCCGGCGAACGGGCGCCAGGGCTTGAACTCATGGCGCAGCCCGACGACGCGGTTGTCGCGGTCGACAAACAGCACGTCGATCGCAAAGCGCATAAAAAACATGTGGATGTTGTTGTTGGGGTAGAGGATGAGCCCGCCGCCCTCGGGCAGGCCGTCGCGGAACATCAGGCCGAGGCCGCGGCTGAGGAAGGTGTCGGCCAGTGACGCGCGGGCGGCGATCGTCGTCCCGCGCGTCTGATTGTCGATCTTGATGGTTTTGCTCATAGGCCGGGGGCCGTCCTGTCGCTTAGCCGAGCCCGTTGAGAATGCGGGGCACGGCCGGGCCGAGAATAACCACGAACAGCGACGGGAAGATCAGGAAGACCAGCGGGAACAGCATCTTGATCGGGGCCTTCTGGGCCTCTTCCTCGGCGCGCTGGCGGCGGCGGAGGCGGAGCTGGTCGGACTGGATCTTGAGCATCTTGCCCATGCTGACGCCGAGCTGGTCGGCCTGGATGACCGCCGAGATGAAGGTCGCCAGGTCCTCGACGCCGGTGCGGGCGATCATCGCCCGGAACGCCTCGTGGCGGGCGGTGCCGAGCCGGATGTCGGACAGGGCGCGGCGGAACTCCATGGCCAGCTCGTTGTCCCATTTTTCGGCGACGCGCTGGAGGGCCGCGTCGAAGCCGAGGCCGGCGGAAACGCCGACGACCAGCATATCGAGCGCGTCCGGCAGCGCCTTGAGGATGGTCTTCTGGCGGCGGCGCACCTGGCGGTCGAGCCAGGTCTTGGGCAGCACATAGCCGAGAATGCCACCGCCGACCGAGTACAGCATGTTGTCCTTGGTCGGGAGCCCGGCGGCCAGGCCGACCAGGAAGATCACACCAAACAGGCCGAGCAGCAGCGCGTAGCGCATGCCGACGAACATCGCCGGAGTCAGGTTGCCGGGATTGCCGGCCAGCATCAGGTTGAGCCGGACCTTCTCGTTGCCTTTGGCCGACTCGCCGAGCTTGGCGAAAATGCTGTTGGCCATCGGCGCCAGAACGCGCTGGCTGAAGGGCAGCTGCAGCTCCAGCTCCTCCAGGCTCATCGAGCGCTCGGTGAACTGGGCGAGGCGGCTGGAGACCGCATCGCCCTGGCGCCGCCGGTTCAGGACGCTGAAGCCCACGAACCCGGCGACCAGCACAAACATAAAGCCGATTAAGATACCCATACATGCCCCCTTGAGCAGAGGTTAGACTTCAATATCGACAATCTTCCGGATAACCAGGAAGCCGGCCAGCATCATAACCAGGCTGCCGCACGGCAGGCAGCACCAGGCCTCGGGCGGGAAGCCGAAGGTGAAGATCGGCGCCATGAACTCCGGGTTGATGCCGCTGATGATCGCCGCGATCGCGATCGGCAGCAGCGACACCACGTAGCCCGAGTAGCGGGCCTGGGAGGTGAGCACGCGGATCTGGCCTTTGATGCGGACGCGCTCGCGGATGGTGGAGCCGATCGTCTCCAGGATCTCCGAGAGGTTGCCGCCGACCTCGAACTGAATGATGATCGCCGTGATCATCAGGTCGAGGTCTTCGCTGGGCACGCGCCGCATCATATTGTTGAGCGACTCTTCCAGCGACAGGCCGAGGCCGACCTCCTGGACCACGCGGCGGAACTCTTGCGAGACCGGCGGCTGGGACTCGCGGGAGACCATTTCCATCGACTGGAGCAAGCTGTAGCCGGAGCGCAGCGAGTTCGCCAGCAGCATCACGGTGTCGCCGAGCTGATCGTTGAACGCCTTCAGGCGCTTGCGCTGCTTCATCCCGACATACATGCCAGGGACATAGAGGCCGATCAGGCCGCCGATCAGCAAGCCGGCCAGCATCGCGTAGGGGCCGGCCCGCCCGATGAACAGGCCGACCAGCGCGAACACGCAGACCGAGCCGAGCTTGAAGAGCAAGAACTCGGTGACGGTCAGCTTGAGATCGGCCTGGGCCAGGTCGCGGGCCATGTCCGAGCTGTTCTTGTTCTTGCTCAGGACCGCGTCGAGGCGCTGGGCGATCGCGCTGGTGGATTTCTCGCCTGCCGCCGACCCGCCGCGCCGATCCGCGAACTGGCTGAGGCGGTCATCGACCGAGCTGGGCTTCATCCGGCGGAAAATCGCAACCCCGCCGACCACAGCGGCTAGCAGCAGAATCGCAGGGAGAAGGATCGATACAGCGTTCTCAGGCATGAGCTGCCTCCTTAGCGGAACCGGGTCTTAGAAGAAGCGTTCTGTCCCTGCGCCAAACACACCGGGCGGGAGATAGATGTTCATGGCTTCGAAGCGATCGACGAAGCGAGGGCGAACGCCAGTGGGACGCAGTGACCCCACTATTTTACCACGTTCGTCGGTGCCCGTTTGCTCGAACACGAAGATGTCCTGCAGCACGACCGTGTCGCCCTCCATGCCCGACACTTCGGTGATCGCCATCACCCGGCGCGAGCCGTCTTTGAGGCGGGCCTGCTGGACAATCAGCTCGATCGCCGAGGCGACTTGCTCGCGGATGGCCCGCAGCGGCAGGTCCATGCCCGCCATCATGCACATGGTCTCGATCCGCGAGAGCGCGTCCTTGGGCGTGTTGGCGTGGAGCG
>DASWWB010000995.1:0-1539 GCA_036406115.1 Herpetosiphonaceae bacterium | reverse complement strand
TGCCGAAGCCGATCGCCAGCACCACCACGAAGCTCAGGACCATCAGCAGCAGCGGCAGGTCATGGTCCCAGGATAGGAACATCGCCTGCGCCACGGCGTGGAGCGTCGAGGCCACCAGCACGCCGCCCAGCGTGATCACCGCCAGAATCTGCCAGCGCAAGCTGCCGAAGCGCCCCAGCACCGCCGGCTGGAGGCAGATCACCGCGATCCCGCCGACGAGCAACCCCAGTTTCGCGAACAGCCAGAGGATCTCGCCGGTCACCGGCATCGAGAAGCCGAGCAGCCCCCAGCCGACCAGCGCGCTCACCGCCAGCGCCAGGGCCAGATTGGCCAGCATCCAGCAGCATTGCCGCCCCAGCGCCCGCAAACTCGAAACCGGCGCCATCACTCGCCCGCGCTGAACTTGTAGCCGACGCCCCAGACCGTTTGCAGGTAGCGCGGCGCCGACGGATCGGGCTCGATTTTCTCGCGCAGGCGGCGGATATGGACTGTGACCGTGCTGGTGTCGGCGGCGAAGGCGTAGCCCCAGACCAGATCCATCAGCTGGTCGCGGGTGAAGACGCGGTCGCGGTTGCGAGCCAGGAACCAGAGCAGATCGAACTCGCGGGCGGTGAGGGCGGCCTGCTCGCCGCGCACATGGACCTCGCGGGTCTGGGGATTGATCCGCAGGCCGGGCAGCTCGATCGGCCGCTCGTCAGGCAGCGCGGGGTCGGGCTGGGGGGCGACGCGGCGCAGGACCGCCTCGACCCGCGCCACCAGCTCGCGCGGGCTGAAGGGCTTGACCATGTAATCGTCGGCGCCGACGCCCAGGCCGATGATCCGGTCGTTCTCCTCGGTTTTGGCGGTCAGCATGATCACCGGGGTGCGGCGCTCGCTCTGGATGCGCCGGCAGACCTCCAGGCCGGGCAGCAGCGGCAGCATCAGGTCCAGCACCACCAGATCGGGGGAGTGCTGGCGGGCCAGGCGCACCGCCGCCTCGCCGTCGCCGGCCTCGATCACCGTGTGGCCCTCGCGCTGCAAATACAACCCGACCACCTCGCGGATATTCGGCTCGTCATCGACCACCAGGATTGTCGCCATGCGTGTCCGCGCCTCAGCTAGCATCGCCGCCTCCAATTATAGCATCCGCGCTCAGTTGAGCGGCGCGGCCAGCACGTTGACCGAGAAGCGCTTGCACCAGATGATAATCGAGCGATGGACCGACGGATCGAAGCCGGCGGGCAGCGCATAGTTCTGATTGCCCTTGTTGCCCTTGAGCGGGCCGGCGTCGAGGAAGCCGGCGTTGGTCACCGTCGCCGCGTCGTAGGCGTCGGGGGCGGCCACGGCGTAGACATACAGCGCCGGCCCGTTGGAGACATAGAAATCCTCGAAGCGCAGCCCGTACGAGCCGTCGGCGTTGCGGAAGACGATCGCCGTGCCGTAGCCGTCGTGATCGACATCGTGGAACTGGCCGGTTGAGACCACCACCGGGCCGGCAGGCTCCGGCTCAGCAGTGGGCGGGACGGGCGTCGCGGTGGGCGGAGCAGCTGTCGCAGTGGG